>NZ_JBFUCA010000233.1:0-6430 GCF_056405475.1 Polaromonas sp. P1_G4 | reverse complement strand
GATGAGCATACCGTCGGCGCAACCATTGACCCAGGCCGGCAGCCGGAACTGCCTTGTCAGCACCACGGTTTGCCGCCGGACGTTGACAAGAAGGATCGCTGCGCCGTTGCCGCGGTCATAGACCTCGCGTGTCTGCTGCTGCCACGTGCCGCCGCGGCGGCGCAACTCGATGGTGAGTTTGCGCAACACATACCAGTTGTCGGACAGGCGTTCATCGCCGAGCACGCGCACGTGTGGTGCGGGCGGTGGAATCAGGAAGGAAGGGCGCATTCGGATTGGTTGATTTCGTGTAATATCGTGCATTATTATGAAATTTCGTGCAATTGTCCAGCTTCACGCCAGATAGAAACCGGAGCCGAAACCCCATGCTGACCAGCCAACGCAAACACCTGCTGCTGACACGCCTTGACCGTGACGGGCAACTGGTTGCCAAGACCGTCAGCCAGGAACTGGGTATTTCGGAAGACACCATCCGGCGCGACCTTCGCGAGCTGGCCCAGGCGGGCAAGCTCCAGCGTGTCCATGGCGGGGCCTTGCCTGCTTCACCGGCCGTCGGCAATGTGACGGTGCGCGAGCAGATTGCGCCGCTGGACAAGCAGGCCATCGGCCGGGCGGCGGCGGCCATGGTCCAGCCAGGGCAGGTGGTGATCATCGACGGCGGCACCACCGCGCTGCAGATGGCGCGGCACCTGAGTGAAGACCTTCATGCGACGGTGTTTACCCACAGCCCGGCGGTTGCCATGGAACTGGCTCGCTGTCCCCACCTCGTGATTCAGCTGCTTGGCGGGCGGCTCTTTCGGCACTCCATGGTGGCCATGGGGGCCGAGTTGATGGAGCAGCTATCCCGCCTGCGGGCCGATGTGTTTTTCATGGGGGCGACCGGCGTGCATGCGTCGGCGGGCGTGACCACGGGAGATTCCGAAGAAGCCGCCGTCAAGCGGGCGCTGCACCGCTGCGCCTCGGAAACGGTGCTGCTGGCATCGGGCGAAAAACTTGGCGCGGCTTCGGCCTGCCGCATCATGGCGTTGGCCGATGTGTCGGCGGTGGTGGTTCACCGCGACGCGCAGGCAGCGTGGATCAGCAGCGCCAGACGTGCCGGCGTGCGTGTGGTGAGGGCGGGCTGATCAAGCCTGGGGTATCAGGGCGCTGTCGGGGCGGCCAGGCTGTTCAGCGCAGGCCTGACTTGTACCGGGCAATGGCCTTGGCCCGGAGGTCTTCGCTGATTTCTGTTTCACTTGCGGCAGGAGCGGCCGCGACGGCGCGCGACGGTGCGGGCGATGCAGCGGACGCTGACAGCAATGGTTCGCTGCCGCTGCGGGGTCCGAAAATCTTGGTCTGCGCATAGGCCGCATAGCTGCGCAGGCGCTCGTCCTTGCTGTTGAGCGCTTCCTGAATTACTTCAGTGGCGTACGGCAGGTCATGCAGGAATTGATGGACATTCAACGAACGGCCGAACTCCCGCTTCATGGGAATGACCATCCGCACCGCGTAGGCCATGAGATCGGAGTCGTCAGGCGGCGTCATGGTTAACAGCATGGTTTACGTGTCTTGATGGGGGGAACTCAAGCACCTGAAATCATCTCGCCGTGCTGGGCAAGGTCAAGGCCCAGTTCTTCCTCTGCCGTGGTTACGCGAAGGCCTGCAAGGGGCTTGACCACCAGCAAAATCAGCCAGGTCGCGACGCCTGCGTAAGCTGCAACGGCGCAGGCTCCCACGAGGTTGGTAAACACGGTGGCGGTCACGGGTGCAATTTCCTTGAGCGCAAAGACCGGGGTCAGGACCGTGCCGATGATGCCGCCCACGCCATGCAGGGCAAATACGTCAAGCGAGTCGTCAATTCCTGTGGCACGCTTGAAGCGGGTCACGGCCAGGAAGCAGCCGACGCCGCCCGCAAAGCCCAACACCGATGCGCCCATGACGCCGACAAAACCGGACGCCGGCGTGATGGCGACGAGGCCGGCAATGGCGCCAGTTGCCATGCCCAGCACGCTGAACTTGCCGCGCTGGACATATTCGCAAATGCCCCACATGAACGCGCCAACGCAGGCCGCCACCTGGGTGGCCAGCAGGGCGCCCACGGCGCGCGAACTGGCTTCAAAGGCCGAACCGGCATTGAAGCCGAACCAGCCCGCCCACAAGAGCCCGGCGCCGATGATGGATATCAAGAGGTTGTGCGGCACCATGGGTTCGGTTCCGAAACCCTTGCGCGGACCCACAACCTTGGCCGCCACCAGGCCGCTGACGCCGGCCGCGATGTGCACCACTGTGCCGCCCGCAAAGTCCATGTGGCCCATGCTGGCGAGCCAGCCGGTGGGTTGCCAGATCCAGTGCGCCACAGGGGCGTATACCAGGATGGTCCAGAAGGCCGCGAAGAAAATGGTGGCGCTCAGGCGCATTCGCTCCACAGTGGCGCCGATGATCAGCGCGAAGGTAATGATGGCGAATGCCAGCTGGAACAGGAAGAAAGCGGATTCCGGCACGGAAGGCGCTGAAACGTGCGCGCCGACTTTTGCGCCCAGCAGGCCTTCGCTCAGTGCCCGGCTCATGTCACCGATCCAGGGGTTGCCGGGCGTGAAGGCCAGCGAGTAGGCAATGCCCGCCCATACCAGCGTGACAACTGTGGTGGCCGCAAAGGTGTGCGCCACGATGGAGAGCGCATTTTTGGCCCGCATCATGCCGCTGTAAAACAGCATGATGCCGGGAATGGTCATCAACAGCACCAGGACGGTCGAGATGAGCATCCAGGCGGTGTCTGCGCCATTGAATTTCGCAACGGCAGGCGCCGCGGCGGCGGCGGCGGTCTGGGCATGAAGAGGGGCAGACGCCAGAAGCGCCAGCACAGGGGCCAGCACATTGATGGCAGACGGCCTGCGGATAACCAGGACTTGGCTCATACATTCCCCTCTCGTTGTTTTAGCTGCTATCAGCTGCTATGCGGTACGAGGGATGTTACATCCGGCTACATGTATTGGGTAAGTAAAAAATACCTGTTTTTGGGCATTATTCCTTGTTCTGTAGCATTTCGGCTTGTTTTGGGGCGCGTTTGCCGCCGGCCACCTGCAATGCCTCATTCTGCTGCGCACCGTCAGCAAGGCTCCTGTCCATCTGAAACAGCTGTGCCAGTGCCTGCCGGTATTGCGGCTGGCCGACCAGGTTGGTGTCGTGGTGCGAGCCACCCGGCACCAGCAGGAAGAGCTTGGGCTGCGCTGCGGCGTCATAAAGTTTGCGCCCCAGGTCCGGCAGGATGAGGCGGTCTTCGCCGCCATGCACCACCAGCAGGGGGGAGCCGATCTTGCCGACTTTTCGGACGGCCTCGAAACGTTGGGTGATGAGCAGCGACACCGGCATCCAGCCCCACTGGGACGTACTCACCACATCGGCGATGGAGGTGAATGTGCTTTCGACAATCGTGCCGCTTTCATCGGCCACTTCAGTGGCCAGGTTGATGGCAATTGGCCCGCCCAGCGAGTGTCCGAAGATGTAACGGGGGCGGCCGGGGTACTTTTTGGCCAGCCAGTCCCACGCGGCGCGGGCGTCTTCGTAGGCCGATGTTTCCGACGGCAGTTCGTAGGTGCTTTTGCCAAAACCGCGATAGTCGATCCCCAGGACCGAGAAGCCGAGCTCCTGCATGCGGCGCATGCGCGGCGCGGAGCCGGTAACGTTGTAACGCGCGCCATGCAGGTACAGCAGCACGGGGGTTTTGCTTGCGGCATCGGGCTCGTCTGCCGGCAGCCACAGGCCGTGCAGGCGGACGGGGTGGTCGCCGTCACTGCCGTTGCCGCCAGCGGCGTTGAAGTCAATCCAGACGTCTTCCATGCCAACAGCGGCGGCAGCGCCCCCGCTCCAGGTGCGGTCGCTGGGCTGGAAGATCCAGGCCCGCTGCTTTTCGTCAAGGGTGGCGCAGCCCGCCAGCAACGCCAGCGTCATCAGGAAAGAAGTAAAGAGGTGCCAGCGTTTCATGCAAGTGAATGATTCGCCGGGCGCCGGAAAGTTCAGCGTCCGCGCATGAAGAGCGTGTCAAGCTCCCGGATGCTGACCTGCCGCCAGGTGGGCCGCCCGTGGTTGCACTGGTCGGAGCGCTCAGTGGCTTCCATCTGGCGCAGCAGGGCGTTCATTTCGTCAAGCGTGAGCTTGCGGTTGGCGCGCACGGCGCCGTGGCAGGCCATGGTCGACAGCAACTCGTTCTGGGCCCGCTGTATGACGGTGCTGGCGTCGTGCTGGGCCAGTTCGGCCAGCACGCTGCGGGCCAGCTCCACCGCATCGCCCTGCGCCAGGCTGGTGGGCACGGCGCGCACCGCCAGGGTTTTGGGCGAAAAAGGCGTGATTTCCAGGCCCAGCGTTGCCAATGCCTGGGCGTTGGCCTCAGCCGTGGCCACTTCCTGGGGGCTGGCGGCAAAGGTGGCCGGAATCAGCAGCGGCTGGCTGATGATGCTGGCACCATCGGCGCCATCGGCACCGTCCATCTGGGTTTTCAGGCGTTCATAGACGATGCGCTCATGGGCAGCGTGCATGTCCACAATGACAAGGCCCTGGGTGTTTTCGGCCAGCACGTAGATGCCCTGCAGCTGGGCGATGGCGCGGCCCAGCGGCCAGTCGCCGGAGGGCAGGGCGCTTGCGCCTTCAGGCACGCCAGGGTTTGCCATGCCATTTCCGGCTGGGGGAATGGTGACGTACAGGGCATCCTCGCCAGATTCCCGCGGGCTGGGCGCGACGGCTTGCGATGACGGCCACATGGCGTCRAAGTCGGAGGCCCTGTGGCCGCCGTTTGCTACAAAATTGATAGCTGGTTGCGCCCATCCCTGTTGCGAAAAAGCCTTGTTTTGTTCAAGAAATCCGGTGGGCGTGACAGCAGCGTCTTCCGTGCCGGCCTGGACAGCTGCCATGGAGCGCGGAACGGCCAGCGCGTTTTCGGTGGCGTGGCGCACGGCCTGGTGCACCTCGCGGCTGTCGCGAAAACGCACTTCGATCTTGGTCGGGTGCACGTTCACGTCCACGCGGGACGGGTCGATCTCGACATACAACGCATAGACCGGCTGGCGGTGGCCGTGCAGCACGTCTTCATAGGCACTGCGCGCAGCGTGGGTCAGCACCTTGTCGCGCACGTAACGGCCGTTGACATACGCGAACTGCTGGTCGGCGCGCGAGCGGGCGGCATCCGGAATGCCGGCGACGCCCCAGACGCGCACGGCCGGCAGGCCGTCGGCGCGGCGGGCCGAGCTTTCATAGCTGACGGCGACGGACTGCTCAACAAATTCGCTGCCCAGCACGTCGGCCAGGCGCTGCTGGTGGGCGTTGTCGCCTGCCGCCGCGCGCCATTGCTCGACCAGCTTGCCTTCGTGCCAGATGGCAAAACCCACATCGGGCCGCACAAGGGCATGGCGGCGTACGGCTTCAATGCAGTGGGCCAGTTCGGTGGCATCGGTTTTCAGGAATTTGCGGCGCGCGGGCGTGGCGTAAAACAGCTCCCGCACTTCCACGCTGGTACCGCGGCTGCGGGCGGCGGGCTTCAGTTCGCCGGTGCGGCCGTCAAGCTGCCATGCGTGTTCATCCGCGGCGGTTCTGGACAGCAGGCTCATGTCTGCGATCGAATTGATCGCCGCCAGCGCCTCGCCCCGAAAACCCATGGTGCCGACGGCTTCGAGATCCTGCAACGACGCAATCTTGCTGGTGGCATGGCGCCTCAGGGCGACGGGAAGTTCTTCGCGCGGGATGCCGAAGCCGTCGTCTTCGACCATGATGAGCCGCACGCCACCGGCCAGCAGCCGCACAGTCACCTGTGTGGCGCCGGCGTCCAGTGCGTTGTCGACCAGCTCGCGCACGACGGACGCTGGGCGCTCCACCACTTCGCCGGCCGCAATCTGGCTGATCAGTTCATCGGGAAGTTCGCGGATCGGGCGGCGGGCGGGCAGGGTCATTGCGCAGATTTTACGGGTTTGGCTGTTGAGGGACATGCCGTAAACCCCCTGCGTCCTGAGGCTTTCCCGCACTGGTTCAATCAGCAACTTGTAATAGTCTGTTGGCGATTTGCAAGGTTTGGGGCATGCCATGAAGCTCATTGGCCATCCCTGCAGGCCTGCTGGTTTCATACCTGTCAAAATTGCCGGCATGGAACTAGTCACCTTTCTCATCGATTTCATTCTTCATGTCGACAAGCACCTGGAAGCCTTTGTCACCAGCTACGGCGCATGGGTGTATGCCCTGTTATTCCTGATTATTTTTGTGGAGACCGGCGTAGTCGTCATGCCTTTTTTGCCGGGCGATTCACTGTTGTTTGTGGTGGGTGCGATGTGCGGTGTCGGCCTCATGAGTTTTCCGGTAGCGGTGGCGTTGCTGTTTGTGGCGGCTGTGCTGGGCGACCAGTGCAACTACAGCATAGGGCGGGCTTTGGGGCCCAAGGTGTTCCAGTGGGAAAACTCGCGCTGGTTCAACA
>NZ_JBFUCA010000232.1:0-6452 GCF_056405475.1 Polaromonas sp. P1_G4 | reverse complement strand
GCTACACGCAGTGAGTCTGGACAGGGGTGGTATTTCTGTGCACAATTTGTTACCCCTTCCGCCAGTCGCCACAGCCATGCAACTGACACCGCTGATCGCCATTCATCTGTTTGCTGCCAGCACCGCCATCGTCATTGGGCCCGTCGCGCTGTGGGCGCGTAAAGGGCGCTTGCAGCGGCCCAAGCTGCACCGGGCTTTTGGTTATGCCTTCGTGACGATGATGCTGGTCACCGCCGCGACGGCAGTTTTCATCCGCGACTATGACTATCCCAATATCGCCGGCTACACACCCATCCACCTGCTGGTGCCCTTCACACTGCTCAGCCTGACCGGCGCGTTCTGGCATTTGAGCCGCGGCAACATTGCGGGCCACCGCCGCGCCATGCAGTCCCTCTACATTGGCGCATGCCTGGTGGCAGGCGTGTTCACGCTGATGCCCGACCGCTACCTGGGCAAGATGCTGTGGGCGCAGCTCGGCCTGCTGTGACTTTCCACATCGCCCGGAAAAGCTGCAGCATTTTTTGACGAGCCCGTGGCAGGACGGTCCGTGCACGGAGTCCGGTGAAAATCCCTCAGACGCACACAATGCCCCACCCGGGCGCCCAGAAAACGAAGGAACACCCATGCACCGTTATGTCCTGAGCGGCCTGTTGCTGCTCGCCGCCACCTGCGTGCAGGCCGGCATGGGATTCACCGAACTGCCCGGCCTGCAGGACGATGGCCCCGTCAGCGTTTTTTACCCTTCCGCCGGTGAAGACCGGCAGGCCCAGTTCGGCTCCTATTCCCTCAAACTTGATCGCGGTGGCCAACCCGTGCGCGGCAACACGCGCCTCGTGGTGATCTCGCACGGCTCGGGCGGCTCGCCCTGGACGTACACCGACCTGGCGCGCCGCCTGGTCGAAGACGGCTTCGTCGTTGCGTTTCCCCTGCACCGCGGCGACAACGCCATGGACCCGTCTACCCCCGGACCCGACAGCTGGAAGCAGCGGCCCGCCGAGGTCTCCCGCGCCATTGACGCGGTAGCGCGTGACCAGCGCCTTGCACCGCTCCTGTCGCTGGACAAGGTCGGCATGTACGGCATGTCGGCCGGCGGCCATACCGCCCTGACGCTCGCCGGCGGCCGCTGGTCCCCGGCGCTGCTGGCCCGGCATTGCGAGGCCAACATTGCCGAGGACTTTCACACCTGCGTCGGGCTGACCACCCGGCTCACGGGGGGCATGCTGGACGGCCTGAAAAAATCGGTGGCGCTGGCAGTGATCCGCCAAAGATTCAGCGACGCAGGCTGGCAAACCCACACCGATCCGCGCATTCGCGCCGTGGTTGCCGGCGTTCCGCTGGCCGCCGATTTCGACATGGCCTCGCTGGCCGCACCGCCCGTGCCGCTCGGACTGGTGACCGCCCGGCAAGACCGCTGGCTGGTGCCCCGTTTTCACAGCGACGTGGTGCTTGCGGCCTGCAAGCGCTGCGAACACCTGGCCGACCTGCCCACCGGCGGCCACGGTGCGCTGCTGTCGCCGCCGCCACCGGCCGATGCCATGTCAGCCCTGGCCAAAGACCTGCTGCTGGACCCGCCCGGCTTTGACCGCAGCGAGCTTCCCCAGGTGGACCAGAAGATCAGCAGCTTCCTGCGCAGGCACCTGCTTCCCTGAATTCCCCGGCGATGGGTTTGTGAGACGGGCCACAGGCACGCCTGGCGATCACGCATCGAAGTGAACCAAAATGAGCCTTTCAGGTGCATTTTTGAGTCAGAAACGAACCAATAAGAATCATTAGTAAAACTTATCTACTCGTACATTCATTCGCTGATGGGTGAACCCTACTACCGCTTCATGAAGGTGAAATATACATTCAGTTACACCAACATTACCACCAAGGTTCTCACGATGAACAGCTTCGCATCCCGCCGCCATACCCTGGTCGGCCTGACCGCCATTGCCGTAGCCGGCGCCCTGCTCTCGGGCTGTGACAACCCGCCAGACACCATCAAGATCGGTGTTGCCCAGCCCCTGTCGGGAAACCTCGCCGCGCTCGGCCAGGACTTGCACAACGGCGTGAAGATGGYCGTGGACGAGATCAACAAGGAGGGCTTCCAGATCAAGGGCAAGACGGTCAAGATTGAAATCGTGGCCATGGACGACCGGTCTGATCCAAAAACCGGTGTGGAAGTCGCGCAGCAGCTCGTCGACGCCGGCGTGGTCGCCGTGATCGGCAACCTCAATTCGGGCGTCAGCATCCCGGCCGCACCGGTCTATGCCGCCAAAAACATTCCCCAGCTGGCCATCTCGACCAACCCCAAGTTCACCGAGCTGGGCCTGGCCACCACCTTCCGCCTGGTCGCCAACGACAACCTGCAGGCCCGCGCGATCGGCTCCTTTGCCGCCAACCAGCTCAGCGCCAGCAAGTTCGCCATCGTCGATGACGGCACCACCTACGGCAAGGGCCTGGCCGCCGGTGCGGCCGTCGAGCTGAAGAAAGCCGGCAAGGCAGTAGTGGTCACCTATTCATCCGACGACAAGACCACCAAGTTTGACGAGCTGGCCGGCAAGATCAAGGACGGCAATGTCGAAGTGGTCGTGTCCACGCAAGGCGACTTCCAGATCCTCGCGCTGATTGATGCCCTCAAGAAGATCGACTACAACCAGCAGATCAGCATCCTGGGCGGCGACACCATCAAGACGACCGACATGCTCAAGGGCAGCGACACAGTCAAGGGAATCTACGCTACTTCGCCCATCCTGGACGCCAAGGAATTCGTCAACGGCAAGGCCTTCCTGAGCAAGTACCAGGAAACCTTCAAAAGGGAGCCGGCTTACGGCGGCCACTACACCTACGACGCGATGTACATCCTGGCCGGCGCCATGCGGCGCGCCAACTCGGTCAAGCCTGAAAAGATCACCGAAACCCTGCGCACCTTTGACGGCTACGCGCCGATTACCGGCTCCATGAAGTGGGACTCGGTGGGCGAGCAGCGTTACGGCGTGGTCGGCGTTTACTCGATCCGCAAGGGTGTTTGGGATCTGCAGCTGCGCTCCGACCGCTGGTAGGCTAAGCTTTCGGTCGTCATGACCGAGCCCACTTCATTCCCTGGCGCACCCCCTGGCGCATCTTCCGGCACGGCGCCTGCCCGCCACCACGCCACGCCCGCCGAAGTCCTGGACTTCTGGCTGGGCGACGGTGTCGAAAAAGACTGGCCCACGCAAGACCTTGGCAAACGCTGGTTTGGCGGTGGCGCCGAACTCGACGAAGACATCCGCACGCGCTTCGGCCATGCGGTCGAGGCAGCCGTGGACGGCGGCCTGCAAGGCTGGGCGCAACCGCCCCTTCACCGCCTGGCGCTGGTCATCCTTTTGGACCAATTCACACGCAATGTCTTTCGCGGCTCCGGCAAGGCCTTTGCCGGCGACGCGCGAGCCCAGCAACTGGTGCTGGAAGCGCTGGCCGCCCAAACCGACCTGCAGCTGCCCTGGGCCGGGCGCATCTTTTTGTACATGCCGCTGATGCATGCCGAGAGCCTGGCGCTGCAGGATGAATGCGTGGCGCGCTTCACCCGGCTGGTGGACGACGCGCCCGATTCACTCAAGCAGCGCCTGCGCGGCAATCTTGACTTCGCCCACCAGCACCGGGACATCGTCGCCCGCTTCGGACGCTTCCCCTACCGCAACGCGGCGCTGAGGCGTACCGATACGCCCGAGGAAACCGACTTTCTCCTCAAGGGCCCGCGCTTCGGGCAGTGAGGTTCCCCCTGTCCAGGCTCACTGCGTGTAGCCTGTTCTCCCCTCAAGGRGACGGCGCCTGCGGCCCGGCAAAGCCGGTTCCGCGGCCCCCGCTGGTGAATACGCCGAAGAACCGGCTCTGCGGGAGTTATGCATCAAATCGGCCTCCAGCCCAAGTGGAACTTGCGCAAGCAGCTACTAATTTGATAGCAAGCAACAGTAGGCCTCATCTTTCCTGCTTTTGAATCCATAGCCTTGGCTACGCCGTACTAGCAACGGGACGTCCGGCGCCACATCGCCAACAACAAGGGCGGACGTCCGGTACACGCCGGCCAGCCTGGCCGGTTCACAAAAACCCAGGAGTTCAATAATGACTTTACGCACAGCCACCGCCTCAGCTTCAGTTCTGCTCGTGTCCCTGCTCGCCGCCTGCGGCAGCATGTCGCCCATAATGCCCACCTACTCGCAGGCCGGCCTGCCGGCTGCCGTGCAGGTGCCGGCCGGCAACAAGGTCGCGATGGAGACCGTCGGCGAGGGCGACATCACCTACCAGTGCAATGCCAAAAAAGACATGGCCGGCCAGTTTGAATGGGTCTTTGTCGGGCCCGACGCGAAGCTCAATGACCGCAGTGGCAAGCAGGTCGGCAAATACTACGGCCCGCCGGCCACCTGGGAAAGCATGGACGGCTCCAAACTGACGGCGACGCAAATCGCGGTGGCCCCAGGCGGCATGGGCAACATCCCTTTGCAACTCGTCAAGGGCAATCCGGCCATGGGCAGCGGCGCCATGAGCGGCGTGACCTACATCCAGCGCGTGGACACCCAGGGCGGCGTTGCGCCCGCCATGCCTTGCGCCGCCGGCAACATGGGCGCCAAACAGGTCGTGAAGTACCAGGCCGGCTACATCTTCTACAAGGCGATGTAAGCGCAGGAAGGCGCAGGGAGGTTCGCACAGGCACTTCCCCGCGCCCGATACCCTTCACCCGCATCTCCCAGGGTGAGCCGCCAGCTCTGAAGTCAGGCGGGGCTGGTCTTACGCCCGCAGGCTTGCCGCAAGGCCGGCGCTGTGGGCTTTTTTACGGGCGGTTGGCTGCCGCTTGGGCTTGTTGCCTGACTGTCTTTTTGGCGTATCGCCTGAGCTGTCGCATTTGCCCGCAAACGGTCCGGCAAGGCGCTGGCAATGAGGCTGCGCGGCGTCCTACAGATGTTTACATTTCAGCGGGCTTTACTGGCAAGCAGGCAAAACAACAACCCGAGGAGCCTTCATGAAAAGCACACACAACACCTTTTGGGCCTACAGCAAGAGCGTTGCCGTCACGCTGGCCATGGTTACCGGCACTGCCGCGCTGATCACCGCCTGCTCCGGTGTCGCGCCGCTTCCCAAGGAATACACGCAGGACCCGCTGGACGCATCGGTCAAGGTGCCGCCCGGGCATGTTGTGGCGCTTGAAACCACCGCCAGCGGCCTGCTTCATTACGAGTGCAAGGCCAACGCCGACACGGCTGGCACCATCGGCTGGGTTCTCGTGAGGCCCGAGGCTGACCTGCTGGACCGCACCGGCAAAACCGTCGCGAAATATTCCGGCCCGCCTGCCACCTGGACGCACATCGACGGCTCCAGCGTCGTCGGCACGCAGGTGGCGCTGGCGCCCCGCATAGGCGCCACCAACCTGCCGAACCAGCTTTCCACCGGTGCATCGGGCGCCACGCCTGGCGTCCTGCAAAACATCACCTACATCCAGCGCATCAAGACCAAGGGCGGGCAAGACCTGAGCAAGGCCTGCACGCAATCCGACCTCGGCGACAAGCTGACAACGTCTTACCAGGCCGACTATATTTTCTGGAAAGCCTCTTGAAGCAGAGCGGCAATGGACCCCAAAAGCCCGCAGGCCCTTGGTCTGCGGGCTTTTTTTCTGGCGTGGGCAGAATCAACCTGCTACTGAATTTATAGCTTCTCGCGCTTATTCTTATTGGGCTACAGCCAGATTTGGCACTGGGATGGAGCTGCCTCACGACATCGGCATGGGCACCGGCATGGAATACCGGCTGGACGCTTCCAATGCGCCATGACCCTACCCCGTCAAACCTGCCGACCTTTGCCCGCACCCATTCCCTTCAGCGTCCTACAGCGGGCCTGGCTCATTGTGTTTTACTGGTGCCTGAGACCATCGCCCCTCACCTGGAACCTGCCGTGAACACCAAAGCCTCTCGCGCTCCCTGCTTCGCCCTGCTGCGAAGCGTGCTCATGGTCACCGGCGCAGTGGGGGTRCTTGGCGCCTGCAGCGTGCGCCTGCCCAACCCCTACAACGCCCAGCAGACCCTGCCTGAAGCCATACGCGTGCCGGCGGGCCACAAGGCCGTGCTGGAAGCCCAGGGCAAGGGCGACCTCCTGTATGAGTGCCAGGCCATCAAACGTGCGCCCTATGAATACGCCTGGCTGCTCCAGTCACCGGGGCTGCGGCTGCAGGACAGCAATGGCCAGACCGTCACGTACTACCCGGGCCTGCGCTCGCGCTGGGTGCACAGCGACGGCTCCAAAGTCACCGCGAAGGAGTTGGTAGAAGTGTCCGCTGACCGTAGCGGCCTTCCGCTGCAGCGAGCCATGGTGAGCCCTTCAGAAACCCCGGGTGCGCTCGCGAGCGTCAGCTACATCCAAAGCCGCAGAACCGCGGGCGGGGTGGTGGCGAGCCCGCCCTGCACATCCGCCAGCCTGGGCATGCGGGTGTCGGTGCCTTACGA
>NZ_JBFUCA010000231.1:0-6453 GCF_056405475.1 Polaromonas sp. P1_G4 | reverse complement strand
GCAATCCCGCTGTACGAAAAACTGGAAGGCCGTGCTGCAGGTACCCCCCTCGCCCAGCAAGCGCAGCTTGAGAAAGCTTATGCCCAGTACAAGGGAGGAGAACAAGCCCAGGCCATCGCGACATTGGACCGGTTTATGAGACTGCATCCGGCCAGCCCGGCCCTGGACTATGCGCTGTACCTCAAAGGCCTGGTGAACTTCAATGACAATCTCGGCATTTTCGGGTTTATCTCCCGTCAGGACTTGTCCGAAAGGGACCAAAAAGCAGCCAAGGAATCCTTTGAGTCATTCAGGGACCTTGTGACTCGCTTTCCTGAGTCAAAATACTCGCCGGATGCCCGTCTGCGGATGAGCTATATCGTGAACTCGCTAGCCCAATCCGAAGTGCATGTCGCGCGGTACTACTATTCACGGGGTGCCTACGTGGCGGCAATCAACCGTGCGCAGAGTGCTATCGCCGACTACCGCGATGTACCCGCATTGGAAGAGGCTACCTTCATTCTTTATAAGTCCTACGAAGCGCTGGGTATGGTCGAATTGCGTGACGATACCCGCCGTATCCTCGAAAAAAGCTACCCGCAAAGCGAATACTTGAGCAAGGGATTCAAGTCGGGAGACAATCCTTGGTACAAGTTCTGGTAAGAGCTTCCAGCCGGTCGAACAGCTCCTCCTCGGATGCCAACCGCCGCATCGGCGGAAGAGCTCTCAGCAAACGCCTCCCATAACCCATGGTTGTCAGGCGGCTGTCGCACACCACCAACACCCCCTGGTCACTTTCTCGGCGTATCAGGCGACCGGCACCTTGCTTGAGAGCTACCGCCGCCTCAGGCAGAAAATAGTCGTTAAAAGCGCTGCGTCCTTGTGATTCGAGAAGCTTTGAGCGCGCCTCTGCCAGCGGGTCGTTCGGAGGCGGAAAAGGCAGCTTGTCAATGACAACCAGTTGCAGCGCGTCGCCAGGCACGTCAATGCCCTCCCAAAATGACGCCGAAGCCACCAGCACGCAGCCTTTGCCGCCATTGGCATTACCTGCTCGGAAGCGTTCAATCAGCACACGCTTGGGCATGGCCCCCTGAACCAGCACCTCCATGTCCGGCGAATTCAGAAAAACCTCTCTGAGTGCATCACCAATGGTGCGCAAAGCCCGCAGTGTGGTCGTCAAAACCATGGTGCGCCCCCCGAGACGTCCCGACCATCTCGCTGCAGCTTCGGCGACTTTCATGGTGTGCGCCGGGTCTCCCGGTTTGGGGAACACCTCAGGCACATACAATGCCGCCTGCCTCTCGTAATCAAAAGGACTTCCTACCCGCAAGACCTCGGCATCTTCCAGTCCGCAAGGCTTGGTAAACCAGCTGAGCTTGTCGTCATCTCCCAGTGTGGCGGAGGTGAATATCCAGGACTTCGCCGAGCCGGCGGAGGCACCCAGCACTTTGCTTTTCACCGCCTTCGAAATATCCAGTGGCGACTCGACCAGCCGGAGCTGGGTTCCCACGTCCGCCCAGCGCACGCAGCCCGGTTCGCATGCATGAACGAAACGCTGGGCGCGTTCCGCCAGTTCCTCGGCACGCTCATGGAGGCGAACGAAATCAGGCGCGATTTCACTGACCGTATCCAGGGCGACACAAGCCCGCTCGCAGGACGTGTGAATGACTTGCRACGCACTGTTCCACTCAGCCGCATTCAACCCCTCCGGAGACTCACCCACCCATCGCAGTTTGGTGCCTGGGTACTGTTTCCCGGCACACAGACGCAGCTCGCGCGCAGCGTGCTCG
This sequence comes from Polaromonas sp. P1_G4, assembly GCF_056405475.1. Taxonomy (NCBI): domain Bacteria; kingdom Pseudomonadati; phylum Pseudomonadota; class Betaproteobacteria; order Burkholderiales; family Comamonadaceae; genus Polaromonas; species Polaromonas sp. P1_G4. The sequence continues at coordinate 4,684 of NZ_JBFUCA010000231.1, read as the reverse complement.
ACGACCGACACCACCTCCTGCCAATCCACCAGCCCGCGGGCCAGCTGCAGGCCGGTTGCCAGCATGTCCCTTGCAAAATCAAGAAGCTGGCCCGTGGTCAGGTTTGTTCCCAGAAATTGCACGCCGGTCTCGTTGAGCTGGTGCGCTTCATCGAAGATGGCGATGCGTACGGAAGGCAGCAACTCAGCGACGCCGGATTCGCGCACCGCCAGATCGGCAAAAAACAGGTGGTGGTTGATCACCACCACGTCGGCAGCCATGGCTTCCCTGCGGGCCAGGTTCACATGACAGGCCCGAAAACGCGGACAGGTGGCGCCCAGGCAATTTTCACGCGTGGAGGTCACCAGAGGAATCATCGGCGAACGTTCATCCAGCCCCGGGAGTTCGGCCAGGTCGCCGGTGCGCGTGAGCTTGGACCATTCTTCAATTTTGGCCAAGGCGCGCACGGAAACGCCGTCGGGCAAATAAGCCTCCTGGCGCGCCATTTCCATGCGGTGCAGACACAGGTAGCTGGCCCGCCCCTTGAGCAGCGCCGTGCTGACCGGAAGAGCCAGCGCCTCCACCAGCCGCGGCAAATCACGACCGAAAAGCTGGTCTTGCAAGGCCTTGGTCGCCGTCGACAACAACACACGCTCGCCGCTCAGCAAAGCGGGGACCAGGTAGGAAAAAGTTTTACCGACGCCGGTGCTGGCCTCGACCACCAAGGGATATGCACCCTCGATGGCACGTGCCACGGCCAGGGCCATTTCGGTCTGGCCGCTGCGAGGCACAAAATGCTCGGCGGCGCGTGACAGGACGCCTCCCGGCGCGAAGGCCTCTTCGACTTCAATCGCAAGGGTCATCAAGCAGGCTCTGGGGGATCCAGCGACAGCTCAAGCTGTGCAATCTGGTCACGAAGCTGCAAACGTCGCTTTTTGAGGCGCCTGAGCAACAACTCGTCAATGGGAAAGGCGTGCGCGGTCAGGTCCACCAGCGCATTGAGATCGGCGTGCTCCATTTTGAGTTCGATCAGCTGGCGTTCCGGGGAATGTAGATTTAAGTCCAAGGTTTTTTATCCGTACACGCTGCTTCGCTTGATAATACGTCGATTGCGACCATAAATCGAGCTCGCGCTTGAACGACCACACAATGTCCAAAGGTTATCGAATCACAGCGTCCACCGGTATCCATAAAGGCGATCGGGACTACCAGCAGGATCAGGTCAATCTGTTCAGTCACTCACGCATTCCCGGCTGTATGCTGGGTATCGTGGCTGACGGCATGGGAGGCCGTAGCGGAGGACGGAAGGCGTCCGATCAGGTCMTGTTGACGGCCAAGCAGCTTTTTGAACGTTATGCCCCGGAAACGGACGATGCGCCTGCGATGCTCAAGCAGGTCATCGAAGAAGCCCATATCGTCATCAAACTGACGGCGATCTCGGCCGAGCAGGAACCGCACAGCACGCTGGCGGCATTTCTGATCAACCCGGGTGGGGACTGTCACTGGGTACATACCGGCGATTCAAGGATTTACCATTACCAGGGCAGCAAACTGGTACACAGGACGGTGGACCACTCGTATGTGCAGACTCTGGTGGACAAAGGCGAGATTACTGAGGAAGAAGCCAATGTCCATCCGCAGTCAAACATCCTGATGGGTTGCCTGGGTACGGAGGATGCGCCACCTATTACCCATCATTTCATCCCGCAACTCCGGCCTGAAGACGTCCTGCTGGCTTGCAGCGATGGGGTCTGGCACTATTTCAGCACCAGTGAAATGGGCTCAGCCCTGTCCATGCTGTCACCCCGTGAAGCCACTGAATTCCTGATTCAGAAAGCACGTTCCCGCGCGCGAGGCGGCGGTGACAATCTCTCGCTGGTGATTGTCAAACTCGAGCCTTTGGCCGCTGAGCCACCGACCCGCTTAGTCGGGTAAGGGTAAGGACTTCGCTGGCGGCTTGGTCTGCTTCAGACGATCTCTTTCATGCTGGGCTTTGCGCTCCAGCGCCTCCTTTTGGCGGTCGTTGAATTTTTTAGCCTCTTCCGCTGCAACGGCCTGCTTTTCGCTTCTGGACTGGGATTTTTCCTGACCGCTTTTTAATCTGGCAGCGTTCGCGTCGCTACTACCTTGCTCACCTGCCTTGGCCGCAGCGCGGTCTTCGGTTTTCTTTTTTTCTCGCTCAAGACGAGACTGAGAGTCTTCCAGAGCTTTCGCCCGACGATCCGCAGCCTCCTGCTGTTTCTCCGGTGACGATTTTTCTTCCGTTTTACGGATCTGCTCCGCACCCCTGATGCGGCGTTCCTCGTCATTGAGCGACAGCTCTTGCCGGCGAAGGTCTGCCATGGCTTCGCGCCGCCGGTCATTGACTTTTCCCAGGCAACTGTTGACGGCAAACCGGTCGTAGCAGGCAGCATCCTCAGCCAAAAATCCTGCCTCCAGCCTGTTGCGTTCGACGCTGATTCTCGTCCGCTCGGCATCAATGCTTCGCATCTGGTCAGCGGGTGCAGCCGTCTCGACCGTGGACTGCGCATTCGCGAGCACGCTTAAAGCGATGAGAAAACAGGCGGTAACCAGATGCTTCATGTGAGTGTTGTGTCCACGTTTCTGCGTTCAAGCGCCAGGAATTCCTTTGACTGCATTTCGTTGAGCCGGGAAACCGTACGGGGGAATTCGTGTACCAGCGGCCCCTCGGTGTACAACGCCTCAGGAGCGACTTCTGCCGACATGATCAACTTGACCCGGCGGTCATACAGCACATCCACCAGCCAGGTAAACCGCCGTGCCTCCGACGCCATACGCACCGGCATATGCGGTACATCGCTTAGCAGCACGGTATGAAACTGCGTGGCTATTTCCAGGTAATCGTTTTGCGAACGCGGACCACCGCACAGCGTCTTGAAGTCAAACCAGACGACTCCCCCCGCCTTGCGCCTGGCCTGGATTTGCCTGGACTCAATCTGCAATACCGGGTTCTCATCCTGAGACTCTGCCAGCGCATTAAAAGTTTCAGTCATTTCAGCATCGGCCTGAAGGCCTAGCGGGGTGTGATAGAGCTTCGCCTGGGCTAACGTGCGCCCGCGGTAGTCCGTCCCGTTGTCAACACTGATGACCTCCAGCTTGGCCTTCAGGAGTTCAATGGCCGGGAGAACACGGTCGCGATGCATGCCATTCGGATACAGCTCGTCCGGCTGAAAGTTGGAAGTTGTGACAAAGCCGACTCCATTGTCAAACAGCGCCGACAACAGACGATGAAGAATCATCGCGTCGGTGATGTCCGCCACATGAAACTCGTCAAAGCAGATGAGCCGGTATCGCTTCGCAATGCGCCGGCCCAGCTCATCCAGCGGATTCGCCGTACCCTGAAGGTCCTGCAACTCCCGGTGCACCTCGCGCATGAACTCGTGAAAGTGCAGCCGCACCTTGCGCCTGAGCGGGACAGCCCCGAAAAAGCAGTCCATCAAGAAACTTTTCCCCCTGCCAACGCCTCCGTGCATGTACACACCACGAGGGATATCAGGCCGGTTTATCAGCTTCTTGATGGCATTGGAGCGCTGCTCCTTGAACGCCGCCCACTCAGAGGCGCAACGTTCAAGCGCTTCGACTGCCCGCAACTGGGCAGGATCGCTTTGATAGCCCCGCGCCGCAAGTTCGGCGTCGTACGCCGAGCGCACCGGTTGATTCACCGACTTCTTGCCTGCGTGCTCAGAAGTTCAAGGTGCGCTTGTCGACTGCCAGCGCGGCTTCCTTGGTCGCTTCGCTCAGGGACGGATGGGCATGGCAGATGCGGGCAATGTCTTCACTGCTGGCCCGGAATTCCATGGCCACCACGCATTCGGCGATCAGTTCGCTGGCCATCGGACCGACGATGTGCACGCCGAGAATTTCATCCGTCGCGGCATCGGCCAGCATCTTCACCATCCCAGTCGTGTCACCCAGCGCGCGTGCGCGGCCGTTGGCCATAAACGGGAAAGTCCCCGCCTTGTACGCCCGGCCGGCAGCCTTGAGCTGCTCTTCGGTCTGCCCCACCCAGGCGATTTCAGGGTTGGTGTAGATCACCCAGGGAATCGTGTTGAAGTTGACGTGACCATGCTGCCCGGCAATACGCTCGGCAACCGCAACGCCCTCTTCCTCGGCCTTGTGCGCCAGCATGGGGCCGCGCACCACGTCGCCGATAGCCCAGACATTAGGCAGGCTGGTCTTGCATTCATCATCCACCACCACGGCGCCGCGCTCGTCGAGTTTCAGGCCAACGGCTTCGGGGTTCAGGCCCTGGGTGTTGGCTACCCGGCCAATGGAGATGATGAGCTTGTCCACTTCCAGGGTCTGGGCTTCACCCTTGGCATCGGTGTAGGCAACACTCACACCTTTCTTGCCGCTCTTGATCTCGCCGACCTTCACGCCGAGCGCGACTTTCAGACCCTGCTTGTCGAATGCTTTCTTTGCTTCCTTGGCGATCTGCTGATCGACTGCGCCCAGGAACGTCGGCAGGCCTTCCAGTACCGTCACGTCTGCACCCAGGCGGCGCCATACCGAGCCCATTTCCAGGCCGATCACGCCGGAGCCGATCAGGCCCAGCTTCTTGGGCACGGCGCCTATGCGCAGTGCGCCGTCATTCGACAGGATGTTTTCCTCGTCAAATGGTGCCCCCGGGAGCGCGCGGGCGTTGGAACCCGTGGCCACGACGATGTGCTTGCCGGAGATGGTT
>NZ_JBFUCA010000230.1:0-6467 GCF_056405475.1 Polaromonas sp. P1_G4 | reverse complement strand
CCTGTATCCATCGCGCCTATAAGTCAGTCCGCAACTTCCATATCTCCGGAAACARSACKACATCCAGCATCTTGCGCAGGWAGCTSACGCCGCCCGTCCCACCAGTCCCTCGCTTGAACCCGATCACGCGCTCCACAGTCGTGACATGCCGGAAGCGCCAGAGCCGGAAAGCGTCTTCCAGGTCAGTGAGTTCTTCGCCGAGCTGGTACAGGTCCCAGTACTTCTTGGGGTCGCGATACACCACGAGCCAGGCCTGCTCAACCTCATCGCTTTCGGCATAACCTTGCGTCCAGTCACGCTGCGTATGGCTGGCCGGTACGGCCAGGCCGCGGCGGGCCAGCAGGCGCAGGGCTTCGTCATAGAGTGACGGGGTCTCATACGCGGCTTGTACCTGCGCGAGCAGGTCGGGCCGGTGCGCATGCGGCTTGAGCATGGCGGCGTTCTTGTTGCCGAGCGCGAATTCGATGCAGCGGTATTGCGCGCTTTGAAAGCCGCTGGAGTTGGCCAGGTAAGGGCGAATCGCGCTGTACTCGGRCGGCGTCATGGTGGCCAGCACSKCCCAGGCGTGCACCAGCTGCTCCATGATCTTGCTCACGCGTGCCAGCATCTTGAAGGCGCCGCCCAGCTCGTCTTTCGCGACGTTGGCGATCGCGGCGCGCAGTTCGTGCAGCATCAGCTTCATCCAGAGTTCGCTGGTCTGGTGCTGGATGATAAACAGCATTTCGTTGTGGTCGGGCGAGAGCGGTTTTTGCGCGCCCAGGATTGCGTCGAGCTGCAGGTAGTCGCCATAGCTCATCGAGTGACTGAAGTCGAGCTGCGCTTTTTCGTCGCGCACGATGTCTGCCGGCCGTTGTGTGTTCATGGATGATCTTTCACGGAAAAGCGATCTGGGTATTGAAACAAGCAGGGGCCGCAGGCGCAGCGGTCCCTCTTGTGATGAAAGGGGCAGGGAGAAGCCGCAGGCTGCACGCAGTGGACGACCGTGGGGGCCATGTCATCATGTGACCGCGTGCTTCTGGTTGAACTCGGATTTTTGCCATTCGGCGGTTTCCAGCACCTGCTTCAACTGTTCGACGGCGTTCCMGACGTCCTCAAAACCGATGTAGAGCGGTGTGAAGCCGAAGCGGAGGATGTCGAGGTGCTTGCCGGCGCCGCCGTCTCCGGCGCGGAAGTCGCCGATGACGCCGCGCGCGATCAGCGCTTGCACGATGGCGTAGGCGCCCTGGGTTTTGGTCAGGCAGACCTGTGAGCCACGCCGGGAATGTTCGCGCGGTGTGGCCAGGCCCAGGCCGTGGCCCGCGCAGCGTTCTTCCACGAGTTGAATAAACAGGTCGGTCAGTGCCAGCGATTTTTTGCGCAGGGCCTGCATGCCGCCGAATGCCTCGGCGGCCAGCACGGTGTCCAGCCCGCACTCCAGCGCGGTCATGCTCAGGATGGGCTGGGTGCCGCACAGATAACGTGCGATTCCTGCAGCGGGGCGGTAGTCCGGAGTGAATTCAAAAGGTGCTGCATGGCCCCACCAGCCGGCCAGCGGCTGCCAGAAGCGGTCTGCGTGTTTGGGGTTGACCCAGACAAAGGCCGGTGCGCCGGGGCCCCCGTTAAGGTATTTGTAGCCGCAGCCAATCGAGAAATCGGCTTTCGCCGCATTCAGGTCCACCGGCACGGCGCCCGCGCTGTGGGCCAGGTCCCAGACGGTGAGTGCGCCTGCTGCATGCGCTGCGGCGGTGACGGCGGCCATGTCGTGCATGGCGCCGGTGCGGTAGTTCACGTGGGTCAGCATCAGCACGGCCACTTCGCTGGTGAGCGCGGCGGCAATCTCTTCGGGCTCGACCAGTCGCAGCCGAAAGCCGCGTTCCCGGCACAGGGCTTCGGCGATGTAGAGGTCGGTCGGGAAGTTGCTGCGCTCGCTGACGATGACCTTGCGCGTGGACGCGTCCTGGGCCGCGATGTGCAGTGCAGCGCTCAGCACCTTGTAGAGGTTGATGGAGGTGCTGTCGGTGGCCACTACTTCGCCGGGGGCTGCACCTATCAGCCGGGCAATCTTGTTGCCCAGGCGTTGCGGCAGCTCAAACCAGCCGGCACTGTTCCAGGAGCGTATCAGGCCCTGGCCCCATTCGGCGGTCACGGCTTCAGCGACGCGAGCGGCGGCTGTTTTGGGCAGCACGCCCAGCGAATTGCCGTCGAGGTAGATCACATCTTCGGGCAGGGTGAATTGCCGGCGCAGCGTGCGCAGCGGGTCTTGCGCATCGAGGGCGCGGCAGTCTTGCAAAGTGCTCATGGAGTGGTCTTCATGGAAGTTCACGCAGGACTGCGCGAACGGGTGAGGCGTCGGCCCGGGTGAGTTTGAGCGGCAGGGCAATGAGTTCGTAGTCGCCTTCGGCTACGTCGTCGAGCACCAGGTTTTCGAGCACGCGCAGGCCGTGCGCCAGCAACTGGTGGTGGCTGGGCAAGTCCTGGCTGGTGGCCGGGTCCACGCTGGGCGTGTCAATGCCGACAAGTGCTATGTTTTTGGTAGCTAGCAGCGCAAGCGTGGCGGGGGCTATGGCCGTAAATGATGCCCATGACTGACTGGCTGCCGCTGAGGTACGCAGCAACACGCGGGGCGGCAGGTTTTCCAGCGCGTGGGCGATGTGTTCCGGCTGCACCAGCGGGCCGCAGTCCATGCAGTGGATCACGCGGCACGGCCCGAGGTAGGGCGCGAGGTCGAGTTCGCCGACGCTGGTTTCACCGTTGGCATAGTGCAGCGGCGCATCGGCATGCGCGCCGGTATGGGGCGAAAGTGTGATGCTGTTGACGTTGACCGGGCAGTCCGGCGTCAGCGAAAAATGCAACTGCTGCGAATAGGCCGTGTCGCCGGGGAACACCGCGGCGTTTTCATCCACCGACGGTGAGATGTCCCAGAGTTTTCGCGGTGGTGATGTGGTGGAAGCGGAGGTGCGGGCTGTCATGGGTGCAAAGGTAGCACCGGCAAAAAAGCCGTGGTGTCGGTTATTTCCAACAATCTCGAAAATAGTTGAAACCTAAAGTACCTGGCAAAAGCGGACGGCGCAGTCGTCGGGCGCGGCCTGTGGAACCCGTCAGCCTCGGGCACAATTAAAGGCTGTAGCGCTCGTTGCGGCATCGATTGACCAGAGCGCCTTTACAACCCCCTTCAAAGAGACAAAGGCACACCATGAATTCCGAGAACAAGTCCAGCGGCAAAGTCGCACTCGTCACCGGCGCGGGCACTGGCATTGGCAAGGCTGTGGCCCTGGCCCTGCTGCGTGAAGGCTACAGCGTGGCGCTGGTGGGCCGCCGCGCCGAGCCGCTCAACGAGGTTGCCAAAGAATCGGGCACAGACCGCGCGCTGGCTTTGCCAACCGACGTGAGCCAGCCCGACTCCGTGGCGGCGGCATTCGCCAGGGTCAAGGAAAAGTTCGGCCGGCTGGACTTGCTGTTCAACAACGCCGGTGTGGGCGCGCCGCCCGTCAACCTCGAAGACATCACGTTTGAGCAGTGGACCAATGTGGTCAACATCAACCTGACCGGCTCCTTCCTCTGTGCGCAGGCCGCCATCAAGTTGATGAAAGACCAGTTGCCCCAAGGCGGCCGCATCATCAACAACGGCTCGATTTCGGCCCATGCGCCTCGGCCCAACTCAGCGCCCTATACCTCCACCAAGCACGCCATCACGGGCCTGACGAAATCCATCTCGCTGGACGGGCGCAAGTACAACATCGCCTGCGGCCAGATCGACATCGGCAACGCCATGACAGAGCTCGCGGCCCGCATGGCCAAGGGCGTGCCCCAGGCCAACGGCGAGATCGCCATTGAGCCGATGATGGATGCGAAGGAAGTCGCCGATGCGGTGGTGCACATGGCGTCGTTGCCGTTGTCAACCAATGTGCAGTTCATGACCATCATGGCCACGAAGATGCCGTTTGTGGGCCGCGGTTGAGGGATGTTGTGTTGAGCCCGGCGCATATTGCTCAAGGTATGCATGGCGCATAGCCAGGGCAATTGAGGGTTGCGTGAAATGTGTTGTATTGTATGTATATGAGCAATACAGCATCTGATCTGGAACAGTACCTCGAAGAGTTGGCACGTACTGCCCAGCCCGGGGATCGCCTTCCGACCATTCGGGATTTGATGCGCCGGTTTGCCGTCTCCCAGATGGTGATTCAGCGTGCCTTCCAGGGCCTGAAAGCCAGGGGGCTGATTGCATCGCAGGTAGGGCGGGGGACCTATTTCCGCGTGGAAGGCGAGGCTGGCGTCGGCCCCGGCGCCTCGTCGCCGGCCGGAAGGTCGGTGCTGCTGCTGCGCCGTTCCATCAGCATTGCCCGCGGCCGTGTGTTGATAGAAGGGCTACAGCGTCGCTTTACCGCTGACGGCCACCGCGTACTTGAAGTTTCCTACACCGATCCCGCCCACGCGCGGACCATCTTGAAGGGTTCGCCCCGCTTTGACGCCTGCGTGGTTCAGTCGAGCTACAAAACCATCACGATTGATTTGCTCGCAGCGCTGAAAGAGAAATGCGATGCGTTGGCCGTGGATGGCGCGGCGCTCGCCGGGGCCGATGTCGAGGTGGTCGGCATGGAGTGGGGGGAGCCGCTGGCTGCGGCGATCACGCTTTTGCAGCAGCAAGGTCATCGCCGCATTGCATACGCAACAACGTCGCACCCATTTCTGGCAACCCAGATGGGACGGCGGCGGTTCGACTACCTGCAGACCACCCTGACAGGAATTGAGCTTCAGGTGATCACTGTGCCGCACCTGCCTGATGAGAACTACGAAGCGGTGCTTGTGGGGATGATCAAGGCCAGTCTGGATGCCTCGGGGCAGCTACCTTTCACCGCGTTGGTGGCGTGGGGCATCGAGGATGGCGCCAGATTTCGGGAACTGCTGCAAGAAGCTGGCGTTGGCATACCCGCACTGCTGAGTGTGGTGTTGCTGGGACGTACGGATCTTGCGAACGAGCACGCCAACTTCTTCGACACGATCGGGTGCAGCGTGGCCGATCAGGTCGAGTATTTGTATCAGGCCATCAACGCACGATGGGCCGACCCCTCAATCCCCTATGGCGTACGCCTGATTCCTGTAACGACTTACGCCGGTCAATCGATAGCCACCCTGCCGATGGCTGGTGAGCCGCACGAACAGGGTTTGCGGAAGTCCGTCAAAACTCGCAGCCAGGCGCTTGCCACCGGTTCCTGATCATTTGCCGAACGCGTGCTGTCATGCCTGGAATTCGATGGCAGAAACGGGCATTGTGCGACCCTCTCGCGCGCTCCGCAGTCCCAGCTCAATCAAACCGATGACCTGCATCGCATCATTGGCCGTGACGGGATTGATGCCCTTGCCATGGATGGCATCGCGTACTGCGCTGTAGTAGGCAGGGTAGTCACCCGCAACGCAGTTTATTTCGCGCCTTACGCAAGCGCCGTCCGTCCAAACTGAAACCTCGGCAGGCAAGGGATCAACTCCCCAGTCCAGGGCGGGTGGATGCTTTCCGGCTTTTAGCGCATTTTCTTGTGGATCAAGACCCATCTTGAGGAAACTGCCCAGGCTTCCATGCACTGTGAAGCGCGACCCCGGCGCCGGCGTCAGGGCACTGCCATGCAGAATGACCCGGCTTTGGCCATGGCGMAACACGGCGTGAAACCAGTCGGGAGTCTTTGCGCCATTGCGTTGTTCTGCCAGGTCGAGTGCAATCGATTCGGGAAGCCCGAATAGCTGCAGTGCCTGATCCAGCAAATGGGCTCCAAGGTCGTACCAGAGTCCACCGCCCGTATCGGCTTGTTCGCGCCAACGGGCAAGAACTTCCGGCCGGTAGCGATCGAAGTGCGATTCAAAATGAACGATTTTCCCCAGCTCACCGGAGGCAATGACCTGGCGCAGCGTAAGGAAGTCTGCATCCCAGCGACGGTTGTGGAAGACCGAAAGCAAGCGCCCAGCGGCTTGTGCTTTTGCCTGCAATTGCCGCGCTTCGTCCAACGTTACCGTAAAGGGTTTGTCGACCACCACATGCTTGCCCGCGGCCAGCCCTGCGCAAGCGAGCGAAAAATGTGTGTCGTTGGGTGTTGGTATCACCACAAGGTCAATGTCCGGACGCGCAAAAATCCGCTCTGCAGTTGCCTCGACCTGCACGTCGGGCCAGTCGGCATACACCTTGGAAGGATTGCTGCTTGAAATCGCGGCAAGTCTGAGCCCCGGGACTCCAGCTATCAAAGGCGCATGAAACGTTTTGGTGGCGTAACCGTAACCGACGATGCCAACGGAGAGAGTTTTAAGCACAAGGTGTCCCTTTTAGGTTGACCGCTTATCGAGGTTGCATCACGCGCTCGACCGTCTCAATCGTGATTGCCGCCGATTCGCCCACATAGTTGCTCGCAACAAGGGCCTGGGCCAGGCCCTCAGGAAGCCCATGCTTTGCAAACATCGGGTGCTCACTGATGCTTGTTATAAACGGAACGCCTTCGGATTGGGAC
>NZ_JBFUCA010000229.1:0-6494 GCF_056405475.1 Polaromonas sp. P1_G4 | reverse complement strand
GCGTGTGGTCAAGCGCCAGAGGCTCCATGCGCTGACGATAGAGGTTCACCATGGGCACGCAGTTGAGCTTGAGCGAACGTGACGAGAGCTGGCGATCCTTATGGGAAGCCACGTCAAACTGGAACAACAAGTCAAAACCATTCTCAAACGGAGCTAGGTCAAACTCGCCGGTTTCGAAAAACATGAATTTTTCCGGAAAGGAAAAATATTCCTGAAGAAGCCGGTGTCCGGGATGCATGTTGTTTCGGACCGGGAGAGCGGCCTCTTCGTCCTCAAACCCGAGCCAGTGGACGGCGCTCTGGTTTGCGCCTGGCAGTGGCTCACCACCAATCTGTGCGATGTCAACGGCGTGCAGATGCAGGCCCAGCATCTCCTGCAAATACCAGGCGTCTTTTTGGCTGGTGTCGATGTAAAAGCGCAACCGGGTTTTCTTGAGCGCCTTCACCGGGTCGATACCCAGGCTGCGCACCCGAACACGCAGCACCGACAGGCAACGTTCGTCGCTCAACCCGACCGGGAAATCTCCCGCCTGCAACATTTCAATCTCGACAATGCCCAGCGGCAACAAAGGCAAGTCGCAGGTTGTCGTAAAGCGGCAGACGCTTTTCCGGCCCCGGCCGTCCTCAGCCGTCACACTGGCCTGCCGCCCGCGCTCCAGAACCGCGCCGGCCGCGTCGTCCGGCTTGACGCGGACCTGGGCAATCAACATGGACGGCACAGGCGCCGCCAGGTGCGGGTAAAGGTAACCGAGGAGTACGTTCGGGATCAGCGCCTTGCTGACTTCGGACTCATATTGCACCCGACCGGTCAGGAAAGCAAAGGACTGCAGCAGCATTTCCACGTGAGGATCGTGCGAACCGGTGCGATCGAGTTTGAGTGCCTGCGCCTCTGTCGGATAGGCCTGCGCAAATGCAGCGGCGTCGTTGCGCAGCCCTGCCAGTTCGCGCTGGTAGTAGTCCTTGAGTTGAGTTCCGTAGACTTGCATGGTCTGGAAGCGCCTAGCGGCGCGGCAACCCGAAGCTGAAGGTCTCCGTCAGCGGCTGGTCGGCGAGCTTGCCGGTGACGACTACCTGGAAAGGCATGACGGAACTACGCGTTTCCTCAACAGTCACACGTACGCCCGTCAGCCGAGGTTCGTGGCGCACGATCATGTCGCGGATGCCCAGCGAATAACGCTGTACGTCATCTTTCTGGGCATAACCGGCGCCGGTCAGGGAAGGCAGGCCGACGCGCATGAGTTCCAGACCGGTCGAACCGGCCCAGACGTGCGAGCTAACCAGACGCTGAATCTGCAGCCGCACGGCATCGCGCAGATTGAAGCTCTGGCCGCTTTGCGCCGGCGCCGCACCTGCAAACTCCAGGCGCTCAAGCAAGAACTGCATGTTTATCCCCTTGGGCTGGCGCGCCGCAATAACGGTACGCCATCTCAAAAACAACGAAAATCCACGGCGCCCGCAGGGCCGCAACGAGGCTCAAGTGAACGCCGTCAAAGGCCTGTTCTGCGCCAGGCTCCAGCCGGCAGTGACGTTCCCCTTGACCTGCATGTCCGGTGTCTGCACGGCGTAGGTCCAGACGATCTCGGTGAAGTTAAGCTTGAACTGCTCGGTCGGCATGTCGTCAGGATGTGACTGGAATTGAATTTCGCTGATAAGCGCGTCGCGCAGCATGAAGGTAATGATGTTGCCGACCTTGTCGCCCGAGTTTCGCAGGATGTAGATGTACGAGGGCTTGRCCTTGTCGCCCAGCGACTTCGCGCGCAAACAGAAGTCGTAGAGCTTGACCGAAGTCTTGTCGACATATTTGACGCAGGTGAACTCCGTGATCACCGGCCTGCCAGAGGTGCGCGCCGAATTGCTGACGTCCGTCGTCACCTGCTGCTTCATACCCTGGTGCACTGACACCAGTTCGATGCATTGGCCGAGCTTAAGTTCCTCGTTGGCGGTCCAGTCGGCGCCGGTCGAAATCAGGCTGCCGCCCGTGGCCCAGTCATTGCTTGTTGTGGGGAACACGGAAGTGTCGCCGGGTTGTAGCAGTATCAGATCCATGGCTTGTCTTTCGTTGGTCTATATTGGGTGGGAAGAGAACGCGTCACTTCGGAAGATTCGCCACAAGGCGGATCGAGGTTGTCAACTCCTCAAGCTGGAAGTGCGGCCTGAGGAAGACGACCGCGTTGTAGGAACCCACGGCGCCTGGCACATCCTTCACGATCACGTTCGCCTGGCTCAGGGGAAAACTCGCCTTTGCGTCCTGAGAGGCGTTCTCATCGAGCAACACATAGTTCGATATCCAGGTGTTGAGGTAGGCCTCTACATTGCCCCGCGTCAGGAAGCTGCCTATCTTGGCGCGCATGATGACCTTGATGTAATGCGCGAAGCGCGAGGCCGCGAGCATGTAGGGCAGCAGCGCGGAAATCTGTGCGTTGGCATTGGCGCTGTCGGAAAAATACTTCTTCGGCTGGTTGCTGGTCTGCCCGCCAAAGAATGCAGCCTGCCCCTTGCCCTTGCAATGGCATAACGAGATGAAGCCCAGATCGTTGAGCTCCTTTTCGCGCCGGTCGGTGATGGACACTTCAGTTGGACAAAACAGCTCCTCGGCCCCGGAATCGGTGCGGTAGCTGTAGGTCGGCAGGTCCTCAACCAGTCCACCACCTTCAACTCCGCGTATCGCTGCCGTCCAGTTGTACCTGGAGAACGCGTTGGTCACGCGCTGCGCCAGCATGTAGGCCGCATTGCCCCACAAGAAACTGCCGCTATCGGGTGAACTGCTGGAAGGCCCGACAGTCTCCTCGAAGTCCATGCCGTCAACCGGCCAGCTGTTCTTGCCGTAAGGCAGGCGCAGCAGCACATGCGGCATCACCAGCGTCACATAGCGGGAATCCTCGCTTTCGCGAAATTCCTGCCAGCCGGCCAGCTCAATGCTTTCAAAGATTTTTTCCAGGTCACGGGGCTTGGCGAGGTCGCGAAAGCTGTCGAGTCCGAATAGCGACGCTGAGGCTGCGGTGATGTATGGCGCATGGGCGGAGGCCGCGACTTCCGCGATCTTGCGCAGGAATTCGATATCCTTGGCGCTGCGCCCCACCTCGTAGCCGCCAATCAGAAGACTGTAGGGCAGGCCACCGAAAGTGCCGTACTGGTCTTCATAGATCATCTTGAAGAGTTTGCTTTGGTCTTTGTCGACCGCCTTCTCCATGTCGTCCAGCAGCTCGTCCCTGGTGGCGTTGAAGACACTGAGCTTGAGCATCTTGCCGGTTTCGGTGTTTGACACGAAATAGTGCAGGCCGCGCCAGGTCGCTTCGACCTCCTGGAACTTCGGCGCATGCATGATCACGCTCAATTGCCTGCTCAACCAGCCGTCGATGTCGGAGATGTGCGAGTCAATCGCAGTTATCGCGGCCACCGGCGCATAGGTGGAACCTGGAGCATCGAGCCGCGCCAGCACATCCGTCGCAAAGAAACCGATCGGGCCAAGGAATTTCTGCCTGTCCTCGTCGGTTTTCAGGCCGGCCGCATCCATGAGAGCGAAGACCGCATCAATGTTCTGCCTGGCTTGTTTTTTTGTCGGAGGCACCGGCTTTGCCTTCGGGTCAGGCGTGTCGGTAGCGCCGCTGAGAACCAGCAGCATATTGTTGGCCACCCTGCGATTGACCGCGTCATGCTTCTGCTCGGCCACTGTGCGCACTTGTGCGGCGTCGGTCGGCATCGCGATCGAATCGCTGTCGTCGGTCTGCTGCATGCCGAGCACAGCCAGAGCAGCCCTTTTTGCGTCGGCATCGATCTGGCCGTCTTTGGGTGCGAGCGCTGCCAATAGCGCTGTGGCGTCCGCAGCGAGCTTGGTCTGCGTCGCGGTCGCAGTGGGGTCGGCGCCGAGATTGCTGGCAATCGCATTGCGTTCCAGCTGGATTTTGGAAGACAGGCCGGCATCCCACTGCGTAAGTTGCTGCAGCTGGGCTGACACTGTCTGCAGGTTCTCCGGCGTGTCCGGGGTCGAAAACACCCCCAGCAGCCTGCGCAGCGGCGCCAGGGTTGCATCGGCGTCAACCACCGGCTTGCCGTCCGCGCCCACGCCGTTGACGGTCTCATATCCCCAGTCGGTGGCAGCCTTGAGCTTGGGCGCCTGATCGGCCTTGCCCATCACCATGGCCAGGTCGTACAAAGAAGATGTGGCCTTTTTGAGTTCGCCAGGCGCCTTGTCCATGTCTGCTTTGACGACGCTGTTGCGGTAGTCAGGCCCGGCCAGCACCTGAAGTTGTGCGCGCCTGGCCTGGCCGTCCGGCGTTTTGGCGATCAACAGATTCAGCTGGTCATTGAGCCGGTCGCTCGACTCCGCCCGCGACTGCAGCATGCGGATGTTGCTTCGTACCCGATAGAGCTTGTTGAGGTCAGGAATGGCGCGCACGATGGCGATCGGGTCGAACGCATCCAGCGAACTGAAAGTAATGTCGCCGGACAGATTGGCCGATTCGACGGCTCCGATCTGCATTGCACCGGGTGGTGACGGGATTCGCGGAACGTGGCCCAGAGCCACACGCGGCAACTGCGTCTTCATGACGTCGTTGAAGAGGTCCCGGTCAATAGGCACCATCTGCCGTTGCTTGTACGGCGGAAATTCCACGTCGGGATCGCGATCGCCGGCCAGGTCAGCAAACACTCCAACAATGAAGGGGAGCTCCTGCTTTTCGATGGCGCCGCCAGTCTCCACCTCGTAGGTGATCTTCACCCGGGGTGGACGATTACGCTCCAGCCATTTTTGAACACTTTCAGCCATTTTTAGCCTCTCATAGTCAATACCGCACGCACTTGCAGAAACGCTCGCCAAGCCACGAGGGCCGCGGGCGGAATTTCTCCCGCACTGTTTTCGCAAGCGGCATGCCAACCTTAAAAATCTCCTAACGCATTGATTCGTATGAGTATTTTTTTCACCTCTGAAGGTGAGGAGGACTTATTTGCACTGCTCTTTTTTCAGTTGAGCGAAGGCATCGCATACCGGCAAAGCGTGCCGGTCGAAGGCCCTCGACATCTGTCTGTGCCGGTGAAACCGGCAGGACAAAAATATCCATGCTTTGGTGCAGATATGTCCCGCCACTTTGAAAACCGCGGAAACTTTCCGAAGAATGGAATGCCACTATTGCGAATAGTTAGTTTCCAAAGAAAATGACTGGTTTTGAGCTGACCGGGACAATAATGAAGTCATCCGTTGCGAAGAAACTGCAGAACAGGCGCTTCGAAGACATCACGGCATGCAGTAGTGCCTGGCACGCGCACGCTTAATGACACGCAGCGGCATCTCCACAAAACAAGCTTGCTTGATGAACAAACAACTGGTCGATTTCGCCGTCCTCTGTATCCGCAGAAAGCTCGAGAGTGCCCCGCACTCAGTCGATACGGCCAGGGGAATTCACTCTTTCTGGATCGAATGGGAAGAGCCCGTCCCTCCGGAAGCTACAACACTGGAGGCGCTGGAAAGACTCGAGAGCGACGGAGTGGTAGAACGTGTCGCGCTGGACACTCAGGAACTCTGGATGATGAAGAAGGAGTCTCAGTTGCCCTCATCGACGTGAGCCCGGAGCCAGGAATATGACCCGACCCATTTCACTCGCCGCCCTGACCGTGCTGGAATTGACGCCGCCTGAAATGGTGACCTGCGCCTTTGATGCCGGCTTCAGCCATGTCGGCATCCGCTTGCTGCCGGCAACGCCGACCGAGCCGCAGTACGACATCGTGGGAGACACGCAGATGCTGCGCGAAGTCGAGCATCGCCTGGCGGACACCGGCATCAAGGTGCTTGATGTCGAAATCTTTCGCATCAAGCCCGATACCCTGGTCGGCGACTACGAAGCCGCGATTGCCACCGCCGCCCGGCTCGGTGCGAGCGATTTGCTTGTGGCCGGAAACGATCCAGACGAAGCCCGGCTCACCGATACCTTCGCCGCATTCTGCGACCTCGCCGACAGCTACGGGCTGGCAGCCGCCCTGGAATTCATGCCCTGGACCGATGCGAAGGATTTGACCCAGGCCGCGCGCATCGTTGAGCGCACCGGCCGCAACAACGCGGGTGTGCTGATCGACCCTTTCCATCTGAGCCGCTCGCGCAGCCGCATCAAGGACATTGCCGAAATCCCGCCGTCGCGCATGCGCTTCATGCAGTTTTGCGATGTGCCCGCAGCCATCCCGCCGACGATGGACGCGATCCTCGCCGAGGCCCGCTCCGAGCGCCTGTTTCCTGGCGATGGCGAAGTGGACCTCCTCGGTCTTCTGCGTGCTGCGCCGCGCAACATCCCGCTCAGCCTCGAAGTGCCAACGCACACGCTGGCACTCACCGTCAGCGCCACCGATCGCGCACGCCGCGCCCTTGCCGCCACACGGCGCGTGCTAGCGCAACTCGAAGCACTGGAGTCGTAAACATGCCCAGATATCGCAAGGTTTCCAAGGGGATGCGCAGCTTCGATCGGCGGACTTTATTCATCGCAACCCGGCGCTGATTGCCATGAATAAAGT
>NZ_JBFUCA010000228.1:0-6497 GCF_056405475.1 Polaromonas sp. P1_G4 | reverse complement strand
CACCTGGTGGCAGCAAGTCGGTGACACCATCGGCTCGGAGTTTTCAGATTTGCCCGATGCCGAGCAGGCCACGCGCGTCATGGTTCGCCTCACGCTGGCGGCGTTGCTGGGCGGCTTGCTGGGCATAGAGCGCGAGCAAAAAGGCAAGGCCGCCGGCGTGCGCACGCACATGCTGGTGGCCATGGGTTCCGCGATGTTCGTGCTGGTGTCGCAGCAGTCCGGCATGATCACCGCCGACTTGAGCCGGGTGATTCAGGGCGTGATTGCCGGCATCGGCTTTCTGGGCGCGGGCACCATCCTCAAGGGGCACATCAAGGGCAACCCCGACGAAGAGCAGGTCAAGGGCCTGACCACCGCCGCCGGCATCTGGCTGACGGCGGCCATTGGCGTGGCGGCCGGCATGGGACGTGAAAGCACTGYGGTCCTCAGCACCCTGCTGGCGCTCGGCATCCTGGCGCTGGTGCCGCGCCTGGTGCGTTTTCTGGAAAAGCCCGAACCGCTGCTCAAGCCTGACGGCGACAAGCGCGGGGACGGTTCATAAGCTCGTCCAGGGGCGCCGTGGTGGTTTAATTTTTCGTGCGCTGCGAGACGAACTCGCCTTCATAGCCCTTGGCCAGCGACAGCTTTTCGGCTTCGCTCAGCACCTTTCCCGCCAGCTGGAACACACCCTGCTCCTCGTCTTCAAGGTGGTGATAAATCTTGTGGTGCAGCTCTTTGGCCGTGGCCAGCCAGGCGGGCGAGCTGAAATCGGTTTCTTCCAGCGTTTCCACCAGCTTGTCCATCTGGTGGTGCTCGGCAATGCCGTGGCGTGAGGGTTCCTGTGTCATGTCGTGCGCAATCAGCGGCACATAAAAAAAGCGCTCTTCCGCCGCGGCATGCGCCGCCAGTTCAAGCTTGAGCTCCTTGAACAGCGTGGCTCTTTCCTTGCTGTCGCCCTGCGTTTTGATGAGGTTGTCCGCCAGGGCGCGCTGGGTGACATGGCTTGTTCGCAGTGCTTCAAAAATGTTCATTCAACCATTATGGGGACGGCGCAGGCCCTGGCGTGTAGGCCAAGGGCGGATCCTGCAAGGCCAAAAATCGCTATTAATTTGATAGCTGCTTGCGACCATCCAGCATGGCCTGGAGGCCTGAATGGCCAAAGAATGGGCCAACAGGGCGCAAGGCACGGTAAAAGCGCTAAATTAGGGGTTATGAAAAAAATCCTTCTTCTTGGCGGCACCGGCTTTGTCGGCGCGCACGTCTGCGAAAAACTGGCGCGGCTGCAATGCCGCGTCACCGTGGTCACTCGCCGGCAGGCCAATGCCCGCCACCTGCAAATGCTGCCGCTGGTGGATGTGATTGAGGCCGACGCCCACGATGCTTCCTCGCTGGCACCGCTGCTGGCCGGCCACGACGCCGTGGTCAACCTGATTGCCATCCTTCACGGCACAGAGGCCGCATTCGACAAGGCGCATGTGCAACTGCCGCTGGAGCTGGCCCGGGCCTGTGAAGCCAGCGGCCTCAGGCGCATCGTTCACATCAGCGCCCTGGGTGCTTCGCCCGGTTCGGCATCGATGTACCAGCGCAGCAAGGCGCGCGGTGAAGCCGTGCTGCTCAGCACCGGGCTGGATGTGACCGTGCTGCGGCCCAGCGTGATTTTTGGYGCTGAAGACAAATTCCTCAACACCTTTGCCCGGCTCCARCAGATCTTTCCGGTGGTTCCGCTTGCAGCCGCGGATGCGCGCTTTCAGCCCGTCTGGGTGGAAGACGTCGCCGACGCCATCGTGCACTGCCTGCAAGACCCCGACACCGCCGGCCAGATCTATGAAGTTTGCGGGCCCGACGTGTTCACGCTGCGCCAGCTGGTCAGGCTGGCCGGTCGCTACGCCGGTATCAACGGCGGCAAGGGCCGCCCGGTGATCAGCCTGCCGGATTCCCTGGGGCGCCTGCAGGCGCGCCTCATGGAGCTCGCGCCCGGAGAGCCGCTGCTGAGCCGCGACAACCTCGACGCCATGGCCACCGACAACGTGGCCACCGGCAAGCTGCCCGGCCTGCAGGCACTGGGTGTTCATCCTGCCGCGCTGGATGCGGTGGGGCCTTCTTATCTGGGAGCGCAGGGCTTGCGCAGCGGACTGACGGCCAAGCGTAAAACCGCCGGCCGTTTTTAGGCCCCCACGCTTCCCCACTTCGTGTGGGTCGCTGCCCCCCGAGGGGGCGCTGCGCCTGCGGCCCGGCAAAGCCGGTTCCGCGGCCCCGGTTGGCCTGAAGAGGAAATCCGCCCTTCTTACTCGCCGTGGATGTAGCATTAATTTCAAAGATTTTTTGCATCAATCGTGATTTCGCACGGCGGTAGCATCGCAAGTCGTTTTTCCATTTGACTTCTTTCCTTCATCATCAGCAGAACAGGGACACCATGCTCAAGCTCTACATCGGCAATAAAAACTACTCGTCCTGGTCCATGCGCCCCTGGGTGCTGCTCAAGCAGGCCGGCATTCCTTTTGAAGAAATCAAACTGCGCTTTGACTCGTTCGATGCCAACTCGACCTTCAAGGAAAAAATCAGCGGCGTGAACCCGACCGGCCGGGTGCCGGCGCTGGACGACGGCGGTTTTGTCGTGTGGGACACGCTGGCGATTGCCGAATACCTCGCGGAACGCTTTCCCGAGAAAAAGCTCTGGCCGCAGGATGTGAAAGCGCGCGCCCGGGCGCGCAGCGTATGCGCTGAAATGCACAGCGGCTTTGGCGCGCTGCGTTCGGCCTGCCCCATGAACATCGAAGCCGACCTGTCGGACATGGGCCAGCTGATCTGGCGCGACAAATCGGCCGTGCGTGCCGACGTGCAGCGCATTGTCGAGATGTGGACCGAGTTGCTGCAGCAATACAAGGACCCTCGTACCGCCGGGCCGCCCCAAGGTGCGAGCGCCCCCTCGGGGGGCAGGGAGACGCAGTCGACCGTGGGGGCCAATTTCTTGTTTGGAGAGTTCGGCATTGCCGATGCCTTCTTTGCGCCTGTGTGCATGCGCCTGAGCCGGTACGCCCTGCCGGTACCGGCGGAAATCGGCGCCTACATTCAGCGCGTCAGCGCGCTGCCCGGTGTCAAAGCCTGGATCGACGACGCGCTGGCCGAAAACGATTTCCGCGAATTCGAAGAGCCCTACCGCGTCAGGCGCTGAACGGGAGACATCATGGTCACGATCTATCTGCGTTACGTGCTGAACACCGCCAAACTCAAGGAGTTCGAGCACTACGGCAAGCTGTGGATTCCGCTGGTCGAGAAATTCGGCGGCACGCACCATGGCTACTTCATGCCCAGCGAAGGCGCCAACAATATTGCATTGGCCTTGTTCACCTTTGAGAGTCTGGCGGCCTACGAGATTTACCGCCAGAACTCCTTTTCCGACCAGGAATGCCTGGCGGCTTTCAAATACGCCGAAACGACCGGCTGCATCATCAGCTACGAGCGCAGTTTCTTCCGGCCTGTTTTTTCCTGAACCGAAAGTCCGGCGCCGACCGGGCTGTTGGGGCTGGCGCGAACCGCTAAACTGACCTGATGGAAATATTCATGGTTGGTGGCGCGGTGCGCGATACCTTGTTGGGCCTGCCCGTGCAGGACCACGATTGGGTCGTCGTGGGCGCCACCCCTGAAGCGCTGGTGGCACAAGGCTACCTGCCGGTCGGCAAGGATTTCCCGGTGTTCCTGCACCCGGACACCCGTGAGGAATACGCCCTGGCCCGCACCGAACGCAAAACCGCGCCGGGCTACCGCGGGTTTGTGGTGCACGCCGAGCCCGACGTCACGCTGGAGCAGGACCTGGCGCGGCGCGACCTCACTATCAATTCAATAGCTGCTCCCGCCCGTCCAGAAACAGCTTCAGCCAGTTTTAACCCCAATTTTTCGGCGCTGATCGACCCGTTCGGCGGGCAGCAGGACATCCGGGACAAGGTATTGCGCCACGTGACGGATGCCTTCCGCGAGGACCCCGTCCGCATCCTTCGCCTGGCGCGCTTTGCCGCGCGCTTTCCGGATTTCTCCGTGGCGCCCGAAACCATGGCGCTGATGCGGGACATGGTGGCCGAAGGCGAAGCCGATGCGCTGGTACCCGAACGGGTGTGGCAGGAGTTCGCACGCGGGCTGATGGAGGGCAAGCCTTCACGCATGTTCGAGGTGCTGCGCGAATGCGGCGCGCTGCAAAAGTTGCTGCCCGAGGTAGCGCGCCTCTGGGGTGTACCCCAGCCCGCCAGCCACCACCCCGAGGTCGACACCGGCGTTCACCTGATGATGGTGCTGGACATGTCGGCGCAGCTTGAGGGCTCGCTGGCCGTGCGCTTTGCCTGCCTGTGCCACGACCTCGGCAAGGGCACGACACCGGCCGATGTTTTGCCGCGGCACATCGGTCACGAAGAACGCAGCGCCCAACTGCTGAAAGACGTCTGCGAGCGCCTGCGCGTGCCGGTCGACTGCCGCGAGATTGCCGACGTGGTGGCCCGCGAGCACGGCAACGTGCACCGCAGCGAAAGCCTGGGCGCCGCGGCCCTGGTGCGGCTGCTGGAGCGCTGCGATGCGTTTCGCAAGCCCCAGCGTTTCGGCGATATTTTGCTGGCCTGCGAATGCGACGCCCGCGGGCGCCTGGGCCTGCAGGATTCGCCCTACCCGCAACGCCCGCGCCTGCTGGATGCCCTGGCCGCGGCCCAGGCGGTGCAAACGCAGCCGCTGGCGCTGCAGGCCCAGGCGGCGGGACGCGGCGGCAAACAGATTGGCGAGTCCATCCACAGAGCACGCGTCAAAGCGGTGCAGGACAGCCTCCCCGGCACCGCTACAGAGTAGCCGCCATTGGCTGAAATGTGGAAAAGGGCGAAACCGGCCTACAGTGATTCAGCAGGGGCTCTGCTAAGGTGAATGGCGATGCATTTATCACCTTCTTCATCGCCGCCCCGACCCTCTTCACACGCACTTCCTCCCGGGCCTTTCGGGTCATTGCCGGTCATCAACGCGCAGACCGCCCTTTTTCTGGACTTTGACGGAACATTGGCCGACCTGGCGCCAGAACCCGACGCAGTCCAGCTGGTTTCAGGCGTGATTCCAGCCCTGGCGAGGCTTTCAGCGCAGTTGGGCGGCGCGCTGGCGATTGTGTCGGGCCGCAGGCTGGCCGACCTCGATGGCTTTCTCGCGCCTTTGCGGCTACCCCTGGCCACCGAACATGGCGCGCAGCGCCGCGATACGCAGGGCCGCGTCGTCAGCCTGGCAGAGCCGGACCTGCGGGAGCTCACCCGACGCGCCACCGACCTGGCCGCGCATCATGACGGGTTGCGCGTGGAAATCAAGCTGGCGGCCGTTGCCCTGCACTATCGCCACGCACCCGAGCTGGAAGCACTGTGCCTGCAGGTCATGCAGGAGGCGGCCGACCGCACGCCCGGTGTCGAGCTGCTGCATGGCAAGTGTGTTTTTGAAGTCAAACCGGCCAACGTCAGCAAAGGCTCGGCCATCAAGGCTTTTATGGCCGAACCGCCATTTGCGGGCCGCCTGCCCCTGTTTGCCGGCGACGACACCACCGACGAAGCCGGCTTTGCGGCCGTGCAATCCCTGGGCGGTGAAGGCATCAAGGTCGGCGAAGGCGCCACCCAGGCGCGCCATCGCTGCGCGTCACCCGAGGCGCTGCACCAATGGCTGCATGCGGCCTTCGGCGGCATGGCGCGGGAGACCGACGAAACACCGGCCGCCGCGCCAGAAAGCCGCCCATGAACGTCGCCGCCGACTCCCTGAACTTCGCGCCGCCCGCCCAACCCTCGCTGGCCATGGGCGTCATCGGCAACTGCGCCTTCAGTGCGCTGATTGATGTGCGCGGCCGCATCGTCTGGTGCTGCCTGCCGCGGTTTGACGGCGACCCTGTATTCAATGCGCTTCTCGAGCCGCAGCCCGCGCAGGACGACGCGACCRCCCCGGGCATCCAGGACTCGCAGTCCAGCGCCTTCGCCATCGAGATCGAGGATTTCGCCGAAGCCAAGCAGTGGTATGAGCCCAATACGGCGGTGCTGCGCACCCAGTTGTTCGACACACGCGGCCAGGGCATCGAGATCACCGATTTCGCGCCGCGCTTTTTCAGCCGATCACGCTTTTTCAGGCCCATGACGCTGGTGCGCCGCGTCAAACCCATCCACGGCGCGCCGCGCATCCGCGTATCGCTGGACATCCGCTTCGACTGGGGCCGGCGCAAGCCGCTGATCACCCAGGGCAGCAACCACCTGCGCTATGTGGGCGACGAGCTGACGCTGCGCCTGAACACCGACGTGTCGATTTCACACCTGCTGTCAAAGCAGCCTTTTGTGCTGACACGCGAGCATAATTTTCTGCTCGGCGCCGACGAGTCGCTGCCCGACGGCATTGCCGACACGGCGCGCCTGTTTGAGCAGGAAACCATTTCCTACTGGAAAAAATGGAGCCAGCGCCTGCACATTCCGCTGGAATGGCAGGAGGCCGTGATACGCGCAGCCATCACGCTCAAGCTTTCGCTCTTTGAAGAC
>NZ_JBFUCA010000227.1:0-6510 GCF_056405475.1 Polaromonas sp. P1_G4 | reverse complement strand
GTGCCAACCTGCAGGTCGCGTACTTTGACCAGATGCGCGACAGCCTGGACCTGGACGCCACGCTGGAAGACTTCATCAGCCCCGGCAGCGAGTGGGTCGAAATCAACGGCCAGAAGAAACACGTCAAGAGTTATTTGACGGACTTCCTGTTCTCGCCCCAGCGCGCGAACTCGCCCGTGCGCACCCTGTCAGGCGGCGAGCGCAACCGCCTGCTGCTGGCGCGCCTGTTTGCCCGGCCGGCCAACGTGCTGGTGCTGGACGAGCCGACCAACGACCTGGACATCGACACGCTCGAATTGCTGGAAGACCTGTTGCAAAACTACGAAGGCACGGTGTTCCTGGTCAGCCACGACAGGCGCTTCCTCGACAACGTGGTCACCAGCACCATTGCCTATGAGGGCACGCCCGAGAACCCCGGCTTCTGGCGTGAGTACGAAGGCGGCGTGACGGACTGGATCACGCAATCCAAACGCGCAGCGCAGATCACCGGTGCCAACAAGCCCGCCAGCAGCCCCGCCGGCACCAAAACTTCAAGCAAAACAAGCCCGCAGCCCAATAAGGACGAGCGCGAGCCGCTATCAAAAAAGAAGCTGAGCTACAAGGAGCAGCGCGAGCTCGACGGCCTGCCGGCGCTGATCCAGCAATTGGAGTCGCAGCAAAAAGCCATCGAGCAGGAGCTCTATGACGGCACGCTCTACACCACGAATGCCAAACGGGCGGCGGAACTCAACGCGCGCAACAGCAAGATCGAGGAAGAGCTGATGGCGGCGCTGCAGCGCTGGGAAACCTTGTCGTCATAACCGTGCCCGCTGGCCCCCTGCATGCGGCCCGGCTACAGCCCTGAAGCGCAGTCAAGCCGGGCGCCTACAAGAAGAATAGGTGCGAACGCAGGGCCCGGCGGCACCAAATACATCTCCTTACGCTAAAGTGGCCTGCACCATGCAGACCACTTTCAGTACCCTTTCCGGCACCCGCTTGATCCCGCATACAGGCTGGCGCGCGTTGCGGGGGCTGGCCATGGCCTTCGCCGCTCTTTGGTTAGGGGGCTGTGCCTCGCTGCCCAGCGAGGTTGACCGCCCGGTCTCCACCGCCCTGGCCAACCCGGCTGAAACGCGCCTGGGCAGCCTGGTGGCCGCCCGTGCGGCCAAGGCGGGAACACGCAACGACTCGGGGTTCGCGCTGGTGGGTGACGCCGAGCTGGCTTTCACCAGCCGCATGACGCTGATCAAGGCAGCGCAAAAGACACTGGATATCCAGTACTACGCGATCTTTGCCGACGAAACCACCGAACGCATGTTTGACGCGCTGCGCGAAGCAGCGGGCCGCGGCGTGCGCATCCGCATCCTGCTGGACGACTTCAACACCTCGGGAAAAAACGCGCAGGTGCTGAAGCTGGCGTTTGAAAAAAACATCGAGCTGCGCCTCTTCAACCCCCTGCCGGGCGGCCGTGGCTCGCTGATGTTCCGAATCCTGGGCAACCTCAAGGACACGGCGCGCATGCAGCGGCGCATGCACAACAAGATTTTTGTGGCGGACAACGCCGTGGCCATTACCGGCGGACGCAACCTGGGCGAAACCTACTTCGGCCAGAGCACCGGCACCAACTTTGTCGACATCGACGTGCTGGCAGCGGGCCGCATCGCGCAAGATCTGTCGCGCAGCTTTGACCAGTACTGGAACAACCCGCTGGCCTACCCGGTGCAGTCGCTGATGACCGAAAAGGAAATCGACGCACTCAAGCGCAAGCCGCAGGCCCCGGAAAACCTTTCTTCTCCCGCAGGCACAGCACAGGCCGCTACCCTCCAGGCTGGTGACGGCGCGGTACCCCCCTCAACCCGGCCGGAACGGGTGACCTCTCCATTGCCGACGCTGCCGGATTCGACCGACCTGCGGCTCTTAACCTGGACCTGGGCGCCCTCGGCGCTGCTGGTGGACAAGGCGTCCAAGATCGCCGCCGACGCCGACACCACTGAAGAATCGCAGGACACTACGGTCGACGGGCTGCTTCAACTGATGTCGCAGGCCAAAAACAACCTGCTGATCGTTTCGCCTTACTTCGTGCCCGGCGAACGCATGATGAAGCAGTTTGCCGACCTCCGGCAACGCGGCATTCGTGTGCGGGTGCTCACCAACTCACTGGCATCCAACGACGCGCCGGCTGCCCACGTCGGTTACGCCCGCTACCGCAAGGCCTTGCTGGAGATGGGCATCGAGATTTACGAAATGCGCGYCGAGCAGGAAGGCTCTTTCAGCAGCTTCGGCTCGGCAGCGATCGCGGGGGGATCCACGGGCGGTTCCACCGGCGGCTCACGTGCCAGCCTGCATTCCAAGGTCGTCGTCATGGACGACCGCCTGCTGGTCGTGGGCTCCATGAACCTGGACCTGCGCTCGCAGCTGCAAAACAGCGAAGTGGCCATAGTCATCCGCAACCGAGCCATCTCCGCCGAGGCCACGCGGCTGATCGAGCCCACGCTGGCTTCCGGCGCCTACCGTGTCGAGCTGGAAAACGGTCGGCTGGTCTGGCGTGCGCCGCAAGGTTCGCCACTGAAAGACTCCATGATCGAGCCCGACGCGAGTTGGGGACTGCAACTGATGCTCAAGCTGATCGGGCCCTTTGCACCGGACGAAATGCTTTAAAGACAGGGCCTTTGGCCCCGTCAAGCCGCTGCAGCAGCTTTCTGAATAGCTTCCCGGTGGGCGCCCACCTCGTCCTGAAGACCGGATTGTTGGCTCACATGGCGCCCTTGCCGCGCTGCGCCTTGTCGGCTGGAACGCACGGGTGCAACCGGCTTGGCGGCACCCAGCAAATCGGCCAGGCAATGGGGACGGCCACGTGCGCCGCTGGCCAGATAGTCGGCCAGCAGGGCGCCGCGCACATCTGCGCCGGCCAAACCCCGCACCGATGTGAGGTGCTCAAACAGCAAATCCACCAGTTTCTCAGGTGCGAACTCATGGGTTTTACCGGTGCTGGCCCAGAGCCAGTCGCTGAAATGCAGAAAATGGCCGAACGCCGAGCCGGGGGCCAGCAGCAGCCGGAGCCCCCGCGCAAAACGCCCTGAGTTGGCCAGCATTTCCCAGTACCGCGCAAAACGGTTGATGCGTTGCATGGTGACAAAGTCAATCGTGGAGTTCTGCAGAATCGTGTACGGCGTCTGCGGGTCATACGCCATGGCGAACTCCGCCGTGTGCCGGGTGATGGGTGTGCCGCGCAGGCGCTTGAGGATGCCGAACTGGATTTCATGCGGCGCCAGTTCATGCAGGCGATCAAAACCCTCGGCGAAGCTCTCCAGCGTCTCGCCGGGCAAACCGAAGATCAGGTCTGCGTGCACATGGGCCTGGCTTTCGTTCACCAGCCAGCGCAGGTTGTTCGCGGTCCTGGCGTTGTCCTGCTTGCGCGAAATGCGCTGCTGCACCTCGGGGTTGAAGCTCTGGATGCCGACCTCAAACTGAAGCGAACCTGCCGGGAACTGTGCAATCAGCACTTTGAGCCGGTCGGGCAGGCTGTCGGGCACCACTTCAAAATGCACAAACAGGTCAGGCGCCATCCGGTCCAGGAAAAACTGCAGGATGCGCACCGAGTTCTCGACCTTCAGGTTGAACGTGCGGTCCACAAACTTGAAGTTGCGTGCGCCGCGCTGGTAGAGCGCGCCCATCTCGGCCATGAACGCGTCCAGGTCAAAAGCCCAGGCGGTTTTATCGAGGGAACTCAGGCAGAACTCGCACTTGAAGGGGCAGCCGCGCGAGGCTTCGACATACAGCAACCGTTTGGCCAGGTCTTCGTCGGTGTATTCGCCGTAAGGCAAGGCCAGCGCCTCCAGTGCCGGCTGCTCCCCTGCAACGACCTTCATCAGCGGTTGCGGGCCATCGAGCAAGGCACGGCAGAGCTTGGGAAAACTCACATCGCCCCAGCCGGTGACCACATGGTCGGCCAGGCGGCAAATTTCCTGTTCGCCCGTCTCGTAACTGACCTCGGGGCCGCCCAGCACCACCTTGATGCCGGGCCTCAGGGTTTTGAGCAGGCGCACGACCTGGGTGGTTTCCACCACGTTCCATATATAGATGCCGAGGCCGATGACTTCAGGATCGAGCGCCAGCAACTCCTCGACGATCTGCATGGGCCGTTGCTGGATCACAAATTCGCGCAGCAACGTTTGCGCACGAAGGCCGGGGCCGCCATGCAGGTCCATATTGGCCAGCAGGTACCGCAGGCCCAGCGAAGCGTGGRTGTACTTCGCGTTGAGGGTGGCGAGGACAATGCGCGGCATGCCCCTATTATCTGGGCTGACTCTGAAAACGGCTGTAATAAGGCAGCGTGAAAATCGACTAACCATCATCGAGCGATGCCCGCACGCTGTCTTGCCCCCTGGCCTTCCAGGAACTAATCTCTGCGCCACCCGCTCACACTTGCACAATGAATGCCCTGCGTTTTCCGTTTGCCAAGCTAGCCGCTACATTTTTGATAGCTGCTTGCGCAATCCCCGTGCCCGCCAGCGCTCAAAAAGCCTTTAGCGACATTCTGGGCAAGGGCACCCCGGGCACAACCGGTGCGGTGGTCACAACGGAGCAGGTCAGTGCCGAACTGCTGGCCTGGGCGCCGGAAGGCGTGGAGCCCGGCAAGCCGGTCTGGGTGGGGCTGCGGCTCACGCACCAGCCCGAATGGCATACCTACTGGAAAAACTCCGGTGACTCCGGGCTGCCGACGCAGCTCGACTGGCAACTGCCCGCCGGCATTACTGCAGGCGATATCGCCTGGCCGACGCCCAAAAAAATCCCGATTGGCACGCTGGCCAACTACGGCTATGAAAAGGCGGTGCTGCTGCCCGTGCCTTTGACCGTGGCGCCCGGTTTCGCCGCCAGGCAGCTGGACGTCAAACTCAAGGCGTCCTGGCTGGTGTGCCGCAAGGAATGCATTCCGCAAGAGGGCGACTTTTCACTGAGCATCCCGGTGCGAAGCTCGACCGCGGCCAGCGGCCAACTGTTTCAGGACACGTTCGCTGCCACGCCCAAAGCACTGGCGGCCGGCGCCAGCCAGGTGGCCGTCGAAGGCAAGGCGATCAGCATTTCCCTGGCCGGCTTGCCCGCCGCCCTGCAAGGAAAAACACTGGCGCTGTACCCCGAAACCGGTAGCGTGATCGAGCCCGCCGCCCCCTGGCAACAGGCTTGGCAAGGCGCGGTGTGGACGGCACAGGTGCCCCTGTCGGGCCAGCGCACCGAGAGCCCGGCCAGCATGCCGCTGGTGGTGGCCCTGGAGAACACTGCCTATCGCATTGACGCGCCGGTCAAAGGCCCCTGGCCTGCGCCAGCGGCTGCCACCGTCGTGCCGCCCGCACTTGAAGCGGCCTTGCGCGCCAACGCGTCGGCCGGTGCGGCCCCCGTGCAAACCAGCGCCCCACCGGTCGGACTCATCGCCGCCATGCTGGGCGCATTGCTCGGCGGGCTGATCCTCAACCTCATGCCCTGTGTGTTTCCGGTGCTGGCCATCAAGGTGGTGGGTTTTGTGCAGGTGAAGGACCAGGCCACGCGCCTGACCACCGGYCTGGCTTACACCGTGGGCGTGGTGGTGTCTTTCCTGGCGCTGGGTGCGCTGCTGCTGGGTTTGCGCGCAGCGGGTGAGCAGCTCGGCTGGGGCTTTCAGCTGCAAAACCCGGCGGTAGTGGCGCTGCTGGCGGCACTGTTCACCTTGCTGGGGTTGAACCTGGCGGGCCTGTTTGAATTCGGCAATGTCCTGCCGGGCCGGCTTGCGGGCTGGCAGGCGAAAAACCCCACCGTCAACGCATTTTTGTCGGGTGTGCTGGCCACCGCCATTGCATCGCCCTGCACCGCTCCTTTCATGGGCGCCTCGCTGGGCTATGCGGTGGGTCTCCCTGCACTTGAAGCGCTCGCGATTTTCGCGGCCATCGGTATGGGTATGGCATCGCCTTATCTGGCGGCGAGCGCCATACCGGCCGTGGCAAGAATGCTGCCGCGTCCCGGCCCCTGGATGGTGACCTTCAAGCAGCTGATGGCTTTCCCGATGTTTGCCACGGTCGCCTGGCTGGTCTGGGTACTGGGCCAGCAAAGCGGCATCGACGGCGCGGGTGCACTACTGGCCTTGCTGGTGTTGATGGCACTGGCGATCTGGGCCTTTACCCTGCGCGGCACGGCACGTACGCTCTTGGCAACCTTTTCCGTGGCGTTGGGCGCGTTGGGGCTGTGGGCCATTGGCCCGAACATCACCAGACCCGCGGCCTTGGTGTCGGCAACACCGACAGCAGGCGGTTGGCAGGCCTGGGAGCCGGGCCGGGTTGACCAGCTCACCGCGCAAGGGCAAAGTGTGTTCGTGGATTTCACCGCCGCCTGGTGCGTGACCTGCCAGTACAACAAAAAGACCACCCTCTCGAATGCGTCGGTACTGGCCGACATCGAAACGAAGAACGTGGCGCTGTTGCGTGCCGACTGGACGCGGCGCGACCCGGCAGTGACAGCGGCACTGAAGCAACTGGGCCGCAATGGCGTGCCGGTGTATGTGAT
>NZ_JBFUCA010000226.1:0-6511 GCF_056405475.1 Polaromonas sp. P1_G4 | reverse complement strand
CCCCCCGAGGGGGCCGCTGCGCCTGCGGCCCGGCAAAGCCGGTTCCGCGGCCCCTGCTTGAAGGTGAGAGGCCTGCAGTCACTCACCACTGTGTTTACCCATGGATCCCACCGGAGTCCGACATGTCCGCTGTAATTAATGCTCCCGTATTCGCCGATGTCCCGGTGCGTGAATTCCAGCCCGGCCCGGCAGGCACGCACATCACCATACGCGGTCTGACCAAGTACTTTGCGGGCTGGCCGCTGTATGAAGACTTCAACCTGGACATCCCCAAGCACAAGATCGTCTCGGTCTTCGGGCCCAACGGCTGCGGCAAGTCCACGCTGATCAACATGATCGCGGGCCTCATCCCCATCGACGCGGGCGAAATCCTGTTCGACGGCAAGTCGCTCAAGGACACCAAGATCGGCTACGTCTTCCAGAACTACCGCGAAGCCATGTTCCCGTGGATGCGTACCATCGACAACATCGCCTACCCGCTCAAGCTTGAAGGCAGATCCAAGGCTGAAGTCGACAGGCGCATGGCCGAACTCGTGGCCTCCTTCGACGTGAAGTTCGACCTGAACCGCTACCCCTATGAACTCTCGGGCGGGCAGCAGCAGACGGCCTCCATCATGCGGGCGCTGGCGCCCAATCCGGAAGTGCTGTTCCTGGACGAGCCGTTCTCGGCGCTGGACTTCGAGATGACGCTGTTCATCCGCGAAAAACTGCAGGAGGTGTTCATGCAGACAGGCACTACCATGCTGCTGGTGTCGCACGACCTGGAAGAAGCCGTGTACCTCGCCGACCAGGTACTGCTGCTGACCAAGCGCCCGACGCGCGTCGCCGAAATCCTGCCCTACGGCGATGCGCGTCCGCGCACGGTGGAGACCTTGTCTGAAGCCAGCTTCATCCGCACCAAGAAACTCAGCCTGGAAATATTCCAGCGCGAAGTCAGGCGCTGAACCACATGACACCCGCGCAAATAGATGCCTATGTCGACGCCGCCGCGGCCGCGCTGGACTTGCCGCTGAATCCGGAACACCGGCCCGGTGTGCTGCAGTTCTTCGCGCTGGCCGCCGGCTTTGCCGCGCAGCTGCAGGCCGTGCCGCTGGACGCCCATAACGACCCGGCGCCGGTGTTTGTACCTGTTGAGCCTTCCGGCAAGGCTGGCGGATGAGCGACGCTGCCGAATGCCTGCGCGGCGATGCGATGGCCATGGCGCGGGCCGTGCGGACGCGCGAGGTCGGTGCAGGCGCATTGATTGAAGCCAGCCTCGCGCACATAGCCGCCACCAATGGCCGCGTCAATGCCTTTACCGAAGTCACCGCCTCGCGGGCACGGCAACGCGCGGCACTGCTGGACCAGCAGCTCGCCGTCGATGCGCCCGGCCTCGCAGCACAGCCCTTGCTGGGCGTTCCTTTTGCCGTAAAGAACCTGTTTGATATCCAGGGCCTGTCCACACTGGCGGGCTCGGCCATTGAACGCGGGCGAACGCCTGCCACGGCCGACGCACTGCTGGTGCAGCGGCTCGAGGCAGCTGGCGCCGTGCTGGTGGGTGCGCTCAACATGGACGAATATGCCTATGGCTTCACCACCGAAAACAGCCATGCCGGCCCGGCCCGCAACCCGCACGACCTCACACGCATCGCCGGCGGTTCATCCGGCGGCTCAGGCGCCGCAGTGGCTGCGGGCCAGGTACCGCTGACGCTGGGGTCGGACACCAACGGCTCCATCCGTGTGCCGGCCTCGCTGTGCGGCGTGTTCGGGCTCAAGCCCACTTTTGGCCGGCTACCGCGTACCGGCAGCTACCCCTTTATTTCCGGGCTGGATCACCTGGGGCCGTTTGCGCGTTCTGTGCGCGACCTGGCCCTGTCTTATGACCTCATGCAAGGCCCGGAGGCCGCCGGGCCATCAACCGTCCGCGACCCCGGCTGCGCACAGCGCACCGCCGAGCCGGCATTGCCATCGCTGGTGCAAGGCATGGGCGGACTGCGCGTAGGTGTGCTGGGCGGCTACTTCCAGGACTACGTCCAGCCCCAGGCCTGGGCCGCCGTGCAGCGTGTGGCCCAGGCGCTGGGCGCCCGCGAAACGGTGGCGCTGCCAATGGTCGAGGCGGGCCGCGCCGCTGCCTTCCTGATCACCAACGCCGAGGGCGGCGCCCTGCACCTGGACGACCTGCGGCGCCGCGCCGGCGATTTTGAGCCTCTGTCGCGTGACCGCTTTCTTGCGGGCAGCCTGCTTCCGGCTGCCTGGGTAGACCGCGCCCAGCGCGTACGCCGCCTTTATGCCCAGGCCGTGGCCGGACTGTTTGAACACTTCGATGTCCTGCTCGCCGCCGCCACCCCCTGCGCCGCCACGCCCATAGGCGCCGAGTGGCTGGAATTGAACGGCAAACGACTGCCGCTGCGCCCAAGCATGGGTTTGTTGACCCAGCCTTTTTCGTGCATAGGCCTGCCCGTCTGTGCGGTGCCGGTGTGGCCGGATGAAGGCCTGCCCGTAGGAGTGCAGCTCGTCACCGCGCCCTGGCGTGAAGACCACGCGCTGCGCGTGGCGGCCGTGCTGGAGGCAGCCGGCATCGCCCGCGCTCCGCTGGCTTCGCTGGCTTCGCTGGCTTCGCTGGCTTCGCTGACAATCGGTAAATCATGATCCATGCCATCAACCTGCCCGACGTTCATGCCGAAGTGACTGCCGCATTTTTTCGCTACGAAGATGCACTGGTCAACAACAACGTGGAAGTGCTCGACGAGCTGTTCTGGAACAGCGAGCACACCCTGCGCTACGGCGTCACCGAGAACCTCCACGGCTATGACGCCATCCGTGCTTTTCGCGCGGGGCGCTCCCCACAAGGGCTCGCGCGTACCTTGCGCGCCACAGTCATCACAACATACGGACGCGACTTCGCCACGGCCAACACAGAGTTTGCACGTGTAGGTAGCGACAGGACCGGGCGCCAAAGCCAGACCTGGTTGCGCACGCGGGATGGCTGGCGTGTGGTAGCCGCCCACGTGAGTCTGCTGGCATGAGCCGCACGCACGCCGCCCCGCCTGTTGCCGGCAGCGCCTTTCATTCGCGCGCCGAGCAAGCCTATGCCGAACTCAAGCGCGACATCGCCGAATTCAAGCTGGTGCCCGGCGACCGCTTCACCGAAAGCGAGGTCAGCGAGCGYCTGGGTGTCTCGCGTACACCGGTGCGCCAGGCCCTGTTTCGCCTGCAGCAGGAGGGATTCGTCGAGGTGCTGTTTCGCAGTGGCTGGCGCGTGCTGCCCTTTGATTTCGACAAGTTCGAGCAGCTCTACGATCTGCGCATGGTGCTGGAAACCACGGCCGTGCAGCGCCTGTGCAGCGGCAGCCAGACGGTGGACACGGCGCTACTCGATGAACTGGCGGCCATCTGGCTGGCGCCGCTAGCTCAACGCAGTACCGACATGGTGCAGGTTGCACAGTGGGACGAGGCGTTTCATTGTGCGCTGGTGGCGGCCGCCGGCAATGCCGAAATGGCCCGGGTGCACCGCGATGTGACTGACCGCATCCGCATCATTCGCCGGCTTGACTTCATCAAGCAGCCGCGCATTGACGCGACCTATGAAGAGCACGCCAAGATTCTCAAGGCGGTGCGCGCCAAGCGTGGCGACCAGGCCGCCATGCTGCTGCGCGCCCATATCGAAACCAGCCAGGCCGAGGTGCGGAAAATAACGCTGCACCAGGTGCATCTCGCGCGTCAGATCGGCTCCGGAACGTCGCCCAAGGCATAAAACGCCTGGAGCCGTTAACCGGTGGGCGCGAGAAGCTATCAAAAAAGGAGCAATGTGCGGGGCATTACCCCGCGGCGTGCCCTGCTTACCGCCCCCAGCGCAGCACAAGCGGATCAAGCCGGCTGGCGGTTGCCAGCAGCCCGGCGCGCGTGTCCGGGTGCATGGCCGGAAAAGGATGACGCGGTGCTTCGCAGGCGATCACGCCGCCTTCCTTCATCAAGGTCTTGGCGGCCAGCAGCCCCGCCTGGCGGTTTTCATAATTGATCAGCGGCAGCCATTGCTGGTAAAGGGCATAGGCCTTGTCATGGTCGCCGGCGCGGTGCGCCTCGATGATCGGACGAATGCCGTCGGGGTAGYCGCCGCCGGTCATGGAGCCGGTGGCGCCGGCATCGAGGTCGGGCAACAGCGTGATGGCCTCTTCGCCGTCCCATGGCCCTTCCACCGAGTCACCTCCCAAACGGATCAGTTCGCGCAGTTTGGAGGCTGCACCGGCGGTTTCGATCTTGAAATAGGCGACGTGTTCAATCTCACGGGCCATACGCGCGAGGAAGCAGGCTGAAAGCACAGTGCCGCTGGCGGGCGCATCCTGGATCATGATGGGAATGTTGACCGCATCCGACAGCCGCGCATAAAACTCGTAAATCTGCGGCTCGCTCACGCGAAAGGTAGCCCCGTGATACGGCGGCATGACCATCAGCATGGCGGCGCCCATGTCCTGCGCCCGGCGGCTGCGTTCGGCGCAAACCTTCGTGCCGTAGTGGGTGGTGGTCACGATCACCGGCACGCGGCCGGCCACATGTTCGAGGACGGTACGGGTCAGGGTTTCACGCTCTTCGTCCGAAAGCACGAATTGCTCGGAGAAGTTGGCCAGGATGCAGATGCCGTCTGAGCCGGCGTCGATCATGAAGTCGATGCAGCGCTTCTGGCTTTCAAGGTCAAGCTCGCCGGTTTCGGTGAACGTGGTGGGGGCAACGGGGAAGATACCGCGGTAACGCGGCTGGCGGAGCGTGTTCATGGGGACTGGATCAGGTTGAATAAAGTTCAGTAATTCACTGCTTGCGCGATTTAATGGGAGTGCCGGGGAACTTCGGAGCCGCGGCAGCCGACCAGAAAATCGAAGTCGCAACCCTCGTCGGCTTGCAGCACGTGGTCGACATACAGGCGCTGGTAGCCGCCACGCATGCCTGCAGGGGCCTTCTGCAGGGCGGCAAGGCGTTCAGCCAGTTCGGCATCGCTGATGTCCAGGTGCAGGCGGCCCGCATCGCAGTCGAGCTCGATCCAGTCGCCGTCGCGTACCGCGGCCAGCGGCCCGCCGGCCGCCGCTTCTGGCGCCACATGCAGCACAACGGTGCCGTAAGCGGTGCCGCTCATGCGTGCGTCCGAGATGCGCACCATGTCCTTGACGCCCTGGCGCAGCAGCTTGGGCGGCAGGCCCATGTTGCCGACTTCGGCCATGCCGGGGTAGCCCTTGGGGCCGCAGTTCTTCATCACCATCACGCAGCTGGCATCGATGTCGAGGTTCTCGTCGACGATGCGCTCCTTGTAGTGCTCGAGGTTCTCGAATACGACCGCGCGGCCGCGGTGCTTGAGCAGTTCGGGCGAGGCCGCAGAGGGCTTGAGCACGGCGCCGCGCGGCGCCAGGTTGCCGCGCAGGATGCAGATACCGCCGTCGGCGATCAAGGGGTTGTCGAGGGGGCGGATCACCTCGTCGTTGTACTGCGGCGCCTCGCGCACGTTGTCCCATATCGACCGGCCATTGACGGTGAGCGCATTGGGATGCGGCAGCAAGCTGTTTTCACCCAGACGGCGCAACACGGCGGGCAGGCCGCCGGCGTAGTAGAACTCTTCCATCAGGAAACGGCCGGAAGGCTGCAGGTCAACGAGGGTGGGCGTGTTGCGGCCAATACGCGTCCAGTCTTCCAGGTCCAGCTGCACACCAATACGGCCCGCAATCGCCTTGAGGTGAATCACTGCGTTGGTGGAGCCGCCAATGGCGGCGTTGACGCGAATCGCATTTTCGAAGGCTTCGCGTGTGAGGATTTTCGACAGCGTGAGGCCTTCGCGCGCCATCTCGACAGCCCGCGCGCCCGACATTTGCGCCAGCACATAGCGGCGTGCATCCACCGCGGGAATGGCGGCGTTGTGCGGCAGCGAAGTACCCAGCGCTTCGGCCATGCAGGCCATGGTGGAGGCTGTTCCCATGGTGTTGCAGGTGCCGGCCGAACGCGACATGCCGCCCTCGGCCGCCAGGAACTGGTGCAGCTGGATTTCGCCCGCTTTCAGCGACTCGTGCAGCTGCCACACTGCCGTCCCCGAGCCGATGTTTTTGCCTTCAAGCTTGCCGTTTAGCATGGGCCCGCCGGTCACCACGATGGCCGGAATGTCGCAACTTGCAGCACCCATCAGCAGTGCGGGCGTGGTCTTGTCGCAACCGGTGAGCAGCACCACGGCGTCGATGGGATTGCCGCGAATCGCTTCTTCCACGTCCATGCTGGCAAGGTTGCGTGTGAGCATGGCGGTGGGCCGCAGGTTCGACTCGCCGTTCGAGAACACCGGGAACTCGACCGGAAAGCCACCCGCCTCTGAAATGCCGCGCTTCACATGCTCGGCGATCTTGCGGAAGTGGGCATTGCAAGGCGTGAGCTCCGACCAGGTATTGCAGATGCCGATGATGGGGCGGCCGTCGAACTCATGGTCGGGAATGCCCTGGTTCTTCATCCAGCTGCGGTACATGAAGCCGTTTTTGTCGGCCGTGCCGAACCACTCGGTGGAACGTAG
>NZ_JBFUCA010000225.1:0-6522 GCF_056405475.1 Polaromonas sp. P1_G4 | reverse complement strand
CCCGACCACCCTTCAGGAGATAGCATTTAATGGATCGTCGTTCACTTATCAAAAACGCCGGTATTGCCGGTGTACTGGCCGCCGGTGTGGCACCCGCTGTTCACGCCCAGGCCGCCATCCGCTGGCGCCTGGCTTCCAGTTTCCCCAAGCCGCTTGACACCATTTACGGCGGTGCCGAAGTTTTCGCCAAGAAGGTCAGCGAAATGACTGGCGGCAAATTCCAGATCAGCGTCCATGCCGCCGGCGAACTGATGCCTGCTTTTGGTGTGGTCGACGGCGTTGGCCAAGGCTCCGTGGAAATGTGCCACACCGTCCCGTATTACTACTTCGGCAAGAACGAAGCCTTTGCGATCGGTGCAGCAATTCCATTCGGCATGAACTCACGCCAGATGTCGGCCTGGATGTACGAAGGCAACGGCCGCAAGCTCATGAATGAGTTCTATGCCAAATACAACCTGGTGAGCTTTCCTGGCGGCAACACCGGCACCCAGATGGGCGGCTGGTTCCGCAAGGAAATCAAGACCGTGGCCGACCTGAAAGGCCTGAAGTTCCGTATCGGCGGCTTTGCAGGCAAGGTGGTGGAGCGTCTCGGCGTGGTGCCGCAAAACCTTCCCGGCGGCGAAATCTACCAGGCCCTCGAAAAGGGCACGCTGGATGCTGCCGAGTGGGTCGGTCCTTACGACGACCAGAAACTGGGCTTCAACAAGGTGGCACCGTTTTACTACTACCCCGGCTGGTGGGAAGGCGGCCCTGAGGTTGATTTCTTCATCAACAACAAGGCGCTGGAAGCCCTGCCCGCGGAATACCGCGCCATCATTGAAGCCGCGGCTTCGCACGCCCATATCGACATGCAGGCCAAGTACGATGCGCGCAACCCGACCGCGCTGAAACAGCTGGTGGGCGCCAAGACCAAGGTCTTGCCCTTTCCCAAGCCCGTGCTTGATGCCTCGTTCAAGGCTTCAATGGATCTGTATGCCGAGCTGGCCGAGAAGAACCCTGACTGGAAGAAGATCTACAGCGATTACCGTGCTTTCCAGAAGGACCAGATCCTCTGGTTCCGTTTCGCCGAGTCGCGCTTCGACACTTACATGCAGGGTGTCACCTTATGAGCCCCCACGCTTTTCACTGCGTCTTCGACTTCGTGTAATGCGCTGCCCCCCGAGGGGGCCGCTGCGCCTGCGGCCCGGCGAAGCCGGTTCCGCGGCCCCTGCTTGAAAGGGAAATCAGTGGTTCCCCGTTTTCCCGGGAAAAAAAACCGCGACATGTCGCTTTTTTTTTTTGCCTGCCTTTCCGGCGGCAGTGAGCCGTGCCCTCAGCGTTGGCTGCGAAAGGTCTTCAACTCGCTTACCAGCCGTTCGAATTCTGCGACCATTTCGGGCGAGGCGGCGTAGAACACCGCGAACTTCCCCATCAAGGTACGCACATACAGACGCGGCGCGATYAGCCATTCGAGTCCGCGCACGCGGATCAGCTTGCCGTAGGCGAGTTCGCGCAGCTCCATGTGCTTGTCCCAGACCCAGCTCTGGTAGAGTCCTTGCTCGTCGAGGCGCGTGACGCTGCGCAGGATGTGCCACCAGGTGTAGCCCACCATCAGCAGCCCGGCGATAAACCACCCCCCGCCTGCAGCCGCGCCTGAGGCCCTCCCAGCCAGCCAGGCCTGGGCAAAAGCCGCGGCCAGCGCCAGCACGATGGCGGTCGCCAACACCTTGAAGGGCACGGAAAACGCCTGCCCCGAGATGCTCCCACCTGTTGGGGTGAACTTGAAGGGTGGCGGGCCAAAATAGGTGCTGGGGGCGGGTACGGGGTCCATGGAGTGCTCGCGGTCTGGAAAGGAAAAACTGACAGTATGGGCTGCCAATAAAAACGCCCCTCGCGAAAGGGGCGTTGGACGCTGGCCTGGAAGGCTGCGATCGGTTATTTGGTCTTGAACAGTTCGTCGACCTTTTTCTGTTCGTCGTCGGAATTCGGTTCTGCCGGCGGTGCCAGTGGATCGCTGCCTGTCGCACCGCTGGCCGCGCCCGCGGGTGGGGTCGCGCTTTCGTCGGCCGGGATTTCGATCTTGACTTTGYCCAGGTCGATCACCGCGGGTTTGTCGAGGAAGATCGTTACCGTCTGCGGCACGAAGATCACGATCGCCACAAGGATCAGCTGCATCGCCACCCAGGGAATCGCGCCCAGGTAGATGTCATTGGACTTGATCGGCTTGGGGATGCGCCCTTCCTTGAACAGCGTGTCGGCGATGCCGCGCAAATAGAACAGTGCGAAGCCGAAGGGCGGGTGCATGAAGCTGGTCTGCATGTTCACGCACAGCAGCACGCCGAACCAGATCAGGTCGATGCCCAGCTTGTCGGCGACGGGGCCCAGCATCGGCAGGATGATGAAAGCGATCTCGAAGAAGTCGAGGAAGAAGGCCAGGAAGAAGATGAACAGGTTGACGGCGATCAGGAAGCCGGTCTGGCCACCCGGCAGGCCGCTGAGCATGTGCTCGACCCACTTGGCACCGTCCACGCCCTGGAACACCATCGAGAAGACGCGCGCGCCGATCAGGATGAAGACGACCATGGCCGTCAGTCGCATCGTGCCGCTCATGGCCTCCCAGATCAGCGCGGGGGTCAGTCGCTTGTGCATGGCGGCCAGCACCAGTGCGCCCACCACACCCATGGCGCCGGCTTCCGTCGGCGTGGCGATGGCGGTGTCGATACCGGGCAGGCCGCCCATGGAGCCGAGCACCGCGAAGATCAGGATGGCCGAGGGAATGATGCCGCGCAGGCATTTGGCCCACAACGCCCAGCCGTTGAGCGTGCGTGCGGTTTTGGGCACACCGGGAACATGGTGCGGCTTGAACACGCCGAGCATGAAGGTGTAGCCCGCGAAGATCAGCACCTGCAGGATGGAGGGGCCCCAGGCGCCCTTGTACATGTCACCGACGGAGCGGCCCAGCTGGTCGGCCATCACGATCAGTACGAGTGACGGCGGCACCAGCTGCGTAATGGTGCCCGAGGCCGCCAGCACACCCGTGGCGTAGCGCATGTTGTAGCCGTAGCGGATCATCACGGGCAGCGAGATCAGCGCCATGGCGATCACCTGGCCGGCTACGGTGCCGGTAATGGCACCCAGGATGAAGCCGACGATGATGACCGAGTAGCCCAGGCCGCCCTTGGCCGGGCCGAACAGCTGGCCCATGGAGTCGAGCATGTCTTCGGCCAGGCCGCACTTTTCAAGGATGGCGCCCATGAAAGTGAAGAAGGGAATCGCCAGCAGCAACTCGTTCGACAAAATGCCGAACATGTTGAGCGGCAGGTTGGACATGAAGCTGGCGGGAAACCAGCCCATCTCGATGGCAAGGAAGCCCGAGGCCAGCCCGAGGGCGGCCAGCGAGAAGGCGACGGGAAAGCCGATCAGCATGATCAGCACGAGGCCCGCGAACATGATCGGGGCGAAATTTTCCATCTGCATGGGGTAGTCCTGAAAGTATTTTTATGGGAACGAGCGATGCAAACGGATCACTGAACCGGTTTTTCGTAGTGCGTATCCATCTCGAATTTGCCCTGGAGATAGCAGATGCGCTTGATGATTTCCGAGAGGCCCTGTACGAACATCAGACCGAAGCCCAGCGGCAGCAGCAGCATCGCCGGCCAGCGGATCAGTCCACCGGCATTGCCTGAGACTTCACCTGAGCGCAGCATGCTCATGAACAGCGGCCAGCTCAGGTAGGCCATCAGCCCCATCACCGGCAGCAGAAAGATGGCCAGACCGAAGATGTCTACATACACCGGCCCGTTGCCCTTGAGCTTGCCGTAAATGATGTCGACCCGCACGTGCTCGTTGAGCTTGAGGACCACAGGTGCGCCCAGCATCACGGTGGCGGCGAACAGGTACCACTGGATTTCAAGCCAGCCGTTGGAACTGATGTCCAGGCCGTAGCGCACAAAGGCGTTGCCGGCGGAAATCATCGCGGCGAGCAACACCGTCCAGGCGGCGATCTTGCCAAGTCGCGTGGTCAGCCAGTCGTAGGCCAGTGCGAGTTTGAGGAGTGCGGACACGGGATGTCTCCGATAAGTTCTTTTGAATGAGAAAGTACCCACCCGGGTACGTCGAGGCATGAATGGTACGACGGATGCCCGCTCCCGCACTGAATAAAGACTGACAAAAAATTTCCGGGTTTACCCTAGGGTTTTACGGCTTGTGCCAGACTCTCGCGCATTTTTTCAGCGTACGGCCAGCCCGTGGCCGGCGGTGACGTCCCCGATGACCGCTGCCTCGGCAAAGCCCTGGGCACGGAAAACTTCCAGAACCTCAGCAGCGCTGCCGGCGCTGCAGGACACCAGCAGGCCTCCCGAGGTTTGCGGGTCGCTGAGCAGGGCTTTGTCTACGTCGGCAAAGGCGGCGGGCAAACTCACTTCATTTCCATAGCTGGCCCAGTTGCGCCCCGAGGCGCCCGTCACACAGCCTTGTGCCGCGAGTTCGCGCGCGCCACTGACCAGCGGCACGCGATGCCAGTCGATACGCAGCTGGACGTCGGCCCCGCGGGCCAGTTCCAGGCCGTGGCCTGCCAGGCCAAAGCCGGTGATGTCGGTGAGTGCATGCACGCCTTCCATACGTGCCAGCTCGATACCCGGCTTGTTGAGCTGTGTGGTGAGCGCGATCATGCGGGCATAGCCTGCGGCATCCAGCTGTTCTTTTTTCAGCGCCGCTGACAGGATGCCGATGCCCAGCGGCTTGCCCAGCACCAGCACATCGCCAGTCCGGGCTCCGGAATTTTTCTTGACCCGCGATGGATGCACCAGGCCCAGCACCACCAGGCCATAAATCGGCTCGACCGAGTCGATGGTGTGGCCTCCCGCAATCGGAATGCCCGCATCGCGGCAAACGTCCTGCCCGCCGCGCAAGATGGCGCCTATGGTCTCCAGCGGCAGCACATTGATGGGCATGCCCACCAGCCCCAGCGCCATGATGGGCGTGCCGCCCATGGCATAGACGTCACTGATTGCATTGGTGGCGGCGATGYGGCCGAAGTCGTAGGGATCATCGACGATGGGCATGAAGAAATCGGTCGTCGCGATCAGCGCCTGCTCGTCATTGAGCAGGTAAACAGCCGCGTCGTCGGCAGTTTCAATGCCCACCAGCAGCTGCGGCGGAATCGGGAGGTTGCTGGAGTTTTTGAGAATTTCACTCAGCACGCCAGGCGCAATCTTGCAGCCGCAAC
This sequence comes from Polaromonas sp. P1_G4, assembly GCF_056405475.1. NCBI lineage: Bacteria > Pseudomonadati > Pseudomonadota > Betaproteobacteria > Burkholderiales > Comamonadaceae > Polaromonas > Polaromonas sp. P1_G4. The sequence goes on along the minus strand of NZ_JBFUCA010000225.1, from coordinate 1,316 downwards.
CGCCGCCATGCRACAGGCTGGTGAGCCGGGGTGGGGTGCCCGGAAGTGTTTCAGGGGCGTTCATGGCGTGCTTTCAATGGCGTTCCCGCAGTACCGGCGGTGCGCGGGGGCGGCCAGTTTAAAACAAGGGTGTTTTCTCGGGCATTTCACCAGCTGCCTTCAGGCGCAACCCCGGCCGCGCTCCTGGCGGTTCAGTTGTCCTTGTCGGCCTTCAGTTCGCCTTTCACCGCGTCATACACAAACAGCTTTTTGGCCAGGCCGGGCTGGTAGTTGAGCATGTCAATCAGGAAACTCAAGGCTCCGAGATTGTTGCCGAGGCGATCGACCGATCCTGCCATGTGGGCCTGCTGCTCATTGGCACCAGGTTTGAGCATCTGTTCCACGAGTTCACGCATGTGCATTACCGCCAGGGCTGCCTGGTCTACCCCCAGCATGGACAGCACGCCCTGCATCTGCGCGAGTTGCCCTGGTACCACGGCCAGGGGTTTTTTGTCCTCCGGCGTGCGGAAAAAGCTGTCGAGGGATTTTTCCAGCACACCCAGGGCCACGCGCAGTTCACCCACCACGCTTCCCATGGTCTGTTTGTCGTTGACGCGCTGGTACAGCTCCTCCATCCACGACTCCAGGGGTTGTGGCTGTCCGCCCGTCCTGGCGCTTTCAAGCCGCTCCGCCAGCCGGGCTGTCCGGGCCCACAGGCGCGGGTCGTTGGGGTCGAAATCGTCAAACACGGCTTCCAGGTACAGCACGGCGGTTGCCACCTCCAGCGCCAGTTCGGGGCTGGGGGCCTGACCCGAGCTGACCGTCGAGGCGATCACGCGCGTCAGCGACCGCGCCATCGGCTCGCTCGGCGGATGCAGTTTGACCAGTGAATCCGTCACCAGGCTGAACTGGTCGTTCAGGGATTTGAACTTGCTCAGGTCTCCAGCGGTGGCTGCAGACCATGTTTCCTTTGCCGAGCTGATGCGCTTGCGGGCCTGTGCGATCAGGGCCGGGGCGAAGCGGCCGAACTGGACCGACTCATAGTCCACCGGCTTGAACCGCGTCAAGCCATAACTTGAACGAACCGCCGACAGCACCGGTGCGTCGCTGGAGCGCGGGACTTTCGCCTGGGAACACAGGAAAAGCAGATCTTCCGCAAGCCGGGCCGACGCCTCCGTACCCTTGGCCAGCCAGACATACTGCAGCAGGATGCGCAGGGTTGCACGCTTTACATAGAGATCGATTTTCAGCAGCCCTTTTGCCAGTGCTTCGAAATACGCCGCTGCTATTTTCCAGAAGGTCCTGGGTTCGATGCCGGTTTGAGCCTGGGCGAAGCC
>NZ_JBFUCA010000224.1:0-6529 GCF_056405475.1 Polaromonas sp. P1_G4 | reverse complement strand
CGGCTTTGCCGGCCCCAGGCGCCGCCCCCTGGAAGGGGGGAGCAGGCTACACGAAGTGAGCCTGAACGGGGGTTAGCGGTCCAGCAACGGCATCAGGCCGCCACGGCTGTCCAGGGCCATGAGGTCATCACAGCCACCAACATGGGTATCGCCGATAAAAATCTGCGGCACGGTGCGCCGGCCAGTGATGTCCATCATTTTCTGGCGTTCACCAGGCACCATGTCCACACGGATTTCGTCAAGCTCGGTGACGCCGCGCTGCTTCAATATCTGCTTGGCCTGGATGCAATAAGGGCAGGTACCTGTGGTGTAAATTTTGACGGTTTGCATGGTTCCTCCGGAAGAGCTGGTCTACGCGCAGCGCAGGAAAAATGGATGGCCAGGGCGAAAGCCGGGCCAAAGCCCGGTAGCCTCGGCGTTGCAGCTTTCGTGCCTGCCAAAAACCGGATCGGGAAACTGGTCAGAACTGAACTGATCAGGCCTTCTCAAGTGGCAGGTTAGCTTCTTTCCACGCTTTCAGCCCGCCGCCCAGTGATTGGGCCTGCTCGTAGCCGAGCTTTTTGGCGACGGCGACGGCGCGGCCGGCGCGGRCACCCGTGGCGCACACCAAAATCAGCGGCAAAGCCTTGTTTTTGACGGTGGCGGGGAGTTTTCCTTCCAGCTCGCTGAAGGGCACGTTTTTGGCGCCTGTGACATGGCCGGYAGCGAATTCTTCGGCCTCGCTGACGTCCACCACCACCGCTTTTTCGCGGTTGATCAGCTGTACGGCGCCGCTCGCCGTGAGCGCGCCAGCGTTCATGGCGCCGGAAATCATGGGCCAAACCAGCATGCCGCCCGAGGCGACCGCTATCGAAATCAGCATCCAGTTATCGATCAGAAATTTCACGTTGTACCCTTTGTGTGTCTTGGAGCGCTTTTTCAGCGAACCCATGATTTTAGAATAGAGGGAGAAAACGCCCTGCCGGCGGCCCTCCTTATTCCCTTTTTTCCACTCCTCACCCTTCCCACCATGTACAAACTCGTGCTCATCCGCCACGGCGAATCGATCTGGAACCTTGAAAACCGCTTCACCGGCTGGGCCGACGTTGACCTCACCGAAACCGGCATCGAACAGGCCAAAAACGCCGGCAAACTGCTCAAAACCGAAGGTTATGACTTTGACGTGGCCTATACCAGCGTGCTCAAGCGCGCGACCCGCACGCTCTGGCACACGCTGGACGAAATGGACCGTACCTGGCTGCCCGTAGTGCACAGCTGGCGTCTCAACGAGCGGCATTACGGTGCCCTGCAGGGACTGAACAAGGCCGAAACAGCGAAAAAGTTCGGCGACGAGCAGGTGCTGATCTGGCGCCGCAGCTATGACACGCCACCCCCGGCGCTTGATGCCTCCGACGAGCGCAGCGAACGGAACGACCCGCGCTACGCGAAGCTGCAGCCCGGCCAGGTGCCGCTGACCGAATGCCTCAAGGACACGGTGGACCGCGTCCTGCCGTTCTGGAATGAGTCCATGGCGCCGGCGATCAAGGCAGGCAAACGCATTGTGGTGGCCGCCCATGGCAATTCCATCCGCGCCCTGGTGAAGTACCTGGACAACATCTCCGACAGCGACATCGTGGGACTCAACATTCCCAATGGCATCCCGCTGGTCTATGAGCTGGACGCCGAACTGCGGCCCTTGCGCCATTACTACCTCGGTGATAGTGAGGCCGCTGCCAAGGCGGCAGCGGCCGTGGGTGCGCAAGGCAAGGCTTGAGGGGCAATTCAGTGACTCYCGGCAGTCCTGCGGGAGCCATTCTTGTAAAAGTCCTGTAAAAGCTGGCTGATTTGGCTCTTTTGCGGCGCCAGGCCGCACGAATGGCGGAACTGTGGCGACCGGCCTTTCTCCAAGGTGTATATTGCTTCACATAGGGGGAGCAGGGGCTCTCCAACAGGTTTACGAAGGTATTTTCTATGGGTCAGAAGCTCAAGATAGCAGGCTGGATTTCAATTGGTGCCGTGGCTGGAGCCCTCACCACCGTACAGCTGCAAGCCGTGGCCCGTGGCGGCCTGGCACCCCTTCCGCTGGAAGAACTGCAGCAACTCGCAGCCGTTTTTGGCATGGTCAAGACGGACTACGTGGAACCGGTGGACGAGAAAAAACTCATCACCGACGCCATTTCCGGCATGGTGGCCAGTCTTGATCCGCACTCGGTTTACTTCGACAAAAAGTCGTTCAAGGAATTCCGGGAAGGCACCACAGGCCGTTTTGTCGGTGTCGGCATCGAAATCAGCCAGGAAGACGGCCTTGTCAAGGTGGTGTCTCCCATCGAAGGCTCCCCTGCGGACCGCGCCGGCCTCAAGCCGAACGACCTGATCACACGTATCRATGACACGGCAGTCAAGGGCCTGAGCCTCAACGACGCGGTCAAGAAAATGCGCGGCGAACCCAAGACCAAGGTGCTGTTAACCATTTTTCGCAAGGACGAAAACCGCACCTTCCCGGTCACCATCACGCGCGAAGAAATCCGTACCCAGTCGGTTCGCAGCAAAGTGGTGGAGCCCGGCTATGCGTGGATTCGCCTGAGCCAGTTCCAGGAACGCACGGTCGACGACTTCGTGACCAAGCTTGAGCAGATTTACAAGCAGGAGCCCAACCTCAAGGGCCTGGTGCTGGACCTGCGCAATGACCCGGGTGGCCTGCTGGATGCGGCAGTCGCTGTCTCGTCAGCTTTCCTGCCTGAAAACGTCACTGTGGTGTCCACCAACGGCCAGCTGGCCGAAAGCAAATTCACCTACAAGGCTGCGCCGGAGTTCTACCAGCGACGCAACGGCGCCGACCCGCTCAAGCGCCTGCCGGCTGCCCTCAAGAACGTGCCGCTGGTGGTGCTGGTCAATGAAGGCTCGGCCTCTGCCAGCGAAATCGTCGCGGGTGCTTTGCAGGACCACAAGCGTGCCACCATCATGGGCAACCAGACTTTCGGCAAGGGATCGGTGCAAACCGTCCGCCCCCTGGGGCCGGATACGGGTCTGAAGCTCACCACGGCACGTTACTTTACGCCCAGCGGGAAATCCATCCAGGCGCGCGGCATCGTGCCTGACGTCATGGTCGATGAAACCGCTGAAGGCAGTCCTTTTGCCGCATTGCGCACCCGCGAAGCCGATCTTGAGAAACACCTCAACAGTGGCCAGGGCGCTGAAGTGAAAGACGCCGGCCGCGAGAAGGCTCGCGAAGAGGCCCTGAAGCGCCTTGAAGAAGAAGCCAAGAAGACACCTGAGCAGCGTCGCCCGCCTGAACTGGGTAGCGACAAGGACTTCCAGCTGGCCCAGGCGATCAACAAGCTCAAGGGACGTCCCGTGCTGGTCAGCAAGACAGCCGTGGTCGAACCGAAAAACGAGAAAAAAGACAACTAGGCCGATGCGCAGAGCGGAGCCGGCTTGCGCCGGATCCCGCCCTGCCCCTTCCGGGCCAGCCCGTCCTGCAGCTTGAACGGTTTCCCATCATGAACGACGAACAGCTGCTTCGTTACTCGCGGCACATCCTGCTCGACGAGATCGGCATCGAAGGTCAGGAAAAAATCCTCCAGTCGCATGTGCTGATCGTCGGTGCGGGCGGACTGGGCTCGCCCGTCGCGCTTTATCTGGGCAGCGCCGGTGTCGGCCACATCACCATCGCCGACCATGACCGGGTGGATGCCACCAACCTGCAACGGCAAATCGCCCACAACCTGTCTCGCATCGGAACGTTCAAGGCAGAATCCGTTGCCCAGTCCATCGCGGCCATCAACCCCGACGTCGTGGTCACCCCGGTTACCCGGCGCGCAGAAGGCGCGCTGCTCGATCAGCTGGTCCGGGACGCCGATGTTGTGCTGGACTGCACGGACAACTTCTCCACGYGCCATGCCATCAACCGCGCTTGCGTCAAACACCGCAAGCCATTGGTATCGGGTGCAGCCATCCGCTTTGACGGCCAGATCGCCGTCTACGATTCGCGACGCGAAGATTCACCGTGCTATGCCTGCGTGTTTCCCGAATCAGACCAGCTGGAAGAAGCCCTTTGCGCGACGATGGGCGTTTTCGCGCCGATGGTCGGCATCATGGGCAGCACGCAGGCTGCCGAAGCCCTGAAGCTGATCTGCGGCATCAGCGGGTCGTTGACCGGGCGGCTGTTGATGCTGGACGGCAAACACATGGAATGGAGCGAAATGAAAATTGCGCCCCATGCGGCATGCGCAGTGTGCGGCGGCGGGGCCAAAAAAATTCCCTGAAAGAATCCGGCTGAAAGGCCGCGGGAAAACCTTATCTGGTGGCCGATGCCGGCATCCGCGAGCCGGCAGCAGACGCTGCGGCCTTCGCAAGAATCGCTGCACAGTTTTCATCCTGGCCCGGTCCGGTTTCAATGGTAGCGGCCAATGCCAGCAAGGGATTGATCACACCCAGTCCGATAGCAACGGCTGCACGTCCCGCGAGGGCTCCCTTGTCAGGGCCGGCCGATAGGGAGGCGAAGGTACCGCCAATCTTCAGGGGAGACCGCAAGCTCAGTATGCTGCGGTCTTTGGGCGCCGGATCCAGAACAAGGTCCAATGTCTCATCGGCAAGGTTGATCGTGCCGCGACCGTTGATGACCGTATCTGCCGTATCCAGCACAATCGTTTTGGTGGTCATCAGGCCTTTGTTCACTTCAAAAGCCGCAGCAGCACAGCGCAACTGCACATTGCGGTCACCACGAACCAGGAACTTGATCACCTCTCCGCCGTCCAGGCCCATGAACTCGAGCAGGATATTGCTGATCTCGCCCTTACCCATCAGCACGGCGACGTCGCCGGATGCCGATCCCAGCATTTGCGCCAGTGAATTTCCGCGCCCTTTCAGGTCCAGCTGGCCGCTAACCTTGCCCAGGCTGCTCCTGGTCGTTTCAACGGCAGGAAAGAGCTGGTTGAGCTGCACGGCCCGCAGGTCCAACCGTGTCGTGAAAACCGCGGGCACAGGGTTGGAGTCGATGCGGATACTCCCTGCCACCGTACCGCCTGCAATGCCCAGCGAGATCGGGTCGAGTTGCAAAACACCGGATTTCAGCTGGACATGAACGCTGCCCTTGTCGAGCGGCAGTACTTTCACATGCCGTATATCAGCCGCAGAATAAATCACGTCGGCGTTCATCGCCTGCAGCCGCGTCACATCAAGCGCTGCGACAGGCAGAACCTTGCGCGCAGTGGGCACCGTTTTTCTGCCTGGCGCCGCCGCCGAATCGCTGTCAGTCCTGGCAACAGGTGTGTCGGCACTGGCAGGCGTGGCTTTCCCTGATGGAGCCAGGCCGATCACGGGGGCGAGGTCGGCGAAATCAAGCAGCCTGGACTGGACCTTGCCGGTCAGAAGCGGCACGGCAGCAGACTGGTCAAAACTGAGCGCCCCATTGATATCCGAACCTCCAAGAACGCCCTGCATCTGGGTGGCCGCCCACACCTTGCCGTGCCTGGCCAGCTTGCCCCGGACTTTGTAGGGTGGTGTTGAAGGCAGCACAACGCCCACCAGCTTGTAGAGTTCTTCCAGGTTGCGTCCCTGCAGGTCAAAGGTCGCGTTGATGCCGGCCAGCTCTGCGAGATTGGAGACCGAGCCTTTGGCCTTGAGGCTGGTCTTGCCGGCTACGGCGTTCACTTCTACCGGAAACGGCGCTTCGAGGTCTTTACTCAGCTGGAGTACGCCGCCGGTGCGGCCAGTCGCATTGAAGGACTCGTTTTTCCATTTGCCGGTGGCCTTGTAGCTCAGGGGCAACTGCTCATTTGCTTCTTGTGCCAGTGAGAACTGAACATGGATATTGGCGCCTTGCGCTGCAGCCTGGTAGTCAACCGTGCCGCGGTCAATGACCAGCGCGTCGATCCGTGGAACGGATCCTTCGTCGGACGTATCCCGCGACAAGGCCCAGGTCCGGCGGCCATCGGGCTCTATTTGGAGCCCTATCTGCGGCTCGGTCAGCACAATCCGGGGCAACTCTACCCGGCCAAAAAGAAGCGGCAACAGCCGGATATCAAATTCTGCGGCGGTTGCCGTCACCAGATAGGGTTTGCTGGCCCATTCGGGGTTGGCTATTTCCACCCCGTCGGCCTTGACCGTGGCAGTACGTCCGAGCTGCACCGACAGGTGCCGGGTAATTTCAAAACGCCTTCCGAGTTGCTCGGATACGTGACGATTGATCGGGCCACGAAGCACGTCCCAAGGGAAAAACACCGCAACCAGCACCAGAATCACCGCCAATACGGCAATGCCGATGAGTGTTCTACGCAGAAGAGGCGATGAGGACAAGACGTTGTTCATGTGCTGGAGAGGAATCGTTCAAACCATTGCAAGGGCAGTCTGTAATGGCCAACAATGCGCGGCTGCCAGCAATGTCCATCACCCTTACAAGCGCGTTGAACTACAGTGAATCAAATGTGCGTCAGCTCACCCCACAGGACAGTCGGCAAGCGCCATAAGACGCTGTGGGCATGTGCCTACAGTTTTTTCGAGCGGGTCGTAGGAAACCTCCTACAGGCACTGCCCTTGGTCACTGGCAGAA
>NZ_JBFUCA010000223.1:0-6543 GCF_056405475.1 Polaromonas sp. P1_G4 | reverse complement strand
TTGCTGTACCGCGGCTACCCCATCGAGCAGCTGGCCACCAACTGCGACTACATGGAAACCTGCAACCTGTTGCTGTACGGCGAGTTGCCGAATGTCGAGCAGAAGAAAGATTTCGTCAGCCGCGTGACCAACCACACCATGGTMAACGAGCAGATGCAGTTTTTCCTGCGCGGCTTCCGCCGTGACGCGCACCCGATGGCCATCATGACCGGCCTGGTCGGCGCCCTGTCGGCCTTCTACCATGACAGCACCGACATCACCAATCCCGAGCACCGCGACATCTCTGCCATCCGCCTGATCGCCAAGATGCCGACGCTGGTCGCCATGGCTTACAAGTACACCGTGGGCCAGCCCTACATGTACCCCAAGAACAACCTGAGCTACGCCGGCAACTTCCTGCACATGATGTTCGCCACGCCGTGCGAAGAGTACAAGGTCAACCCCGTGCTTGAACGCGCGCTGGACCGCATCTTCATCCTGCATGCAGACCACGAGCAAAACGCTTCGACCTCCACCGTGCGCCTGTGCGGCTCGTCCGGCACCAACCCGTTTGCAGCGATTGCCGCTGGCGTGGCTTGCCTCTGGGGCCCGGCACACGGCGGCGCCAACGAAGCGGCACTCAACATGCTGGGCGACATCCAGAAAGCCGGCGGCATCGAGAAAATCGGTGACTTCATCAAGCAGGTCAAGGACAAGAACTCCGGCGTCAAGCTGATGGGTTTTGGCCACCGCGTCTACAAGAACTACGACCCGCGCGCCAAGCTGATGCAGGAAACCTGCAAGGAAGTGCTCAAGGAAATGGGCCTGGAAAACGATCCGCTGTTCAAGCTCGCCATGGCGCTGGAAAAAATCGCCCTGGAAGACGAATACTTCGTGTCGCGCAAGCTCTACCCCAATGTCGACTTCTACTCCGGCATTGTGCAGCGCGCCATCGGCATCCCGGTGCCACTGTTCACGGCCATCTTCGCGCTGGCCCGTACCGTCGGCTGGATCGCCCAGCTCAATGAAATGATCGGCGACCCCGAGTACAAGATCGGCCGTCCACGCCAGTTGTTCACCGGCTCCACGACACGTCAGGTGTTGCCGCTGGCCAAGCGCTAAGCTGCCAACGCGTTGACATAAAGCCCGCCCTTGGCAACATCGGCGGGCTTTTTCATGCCCCAAAGCCCTGCGGCGCATCTCAAGGTTCCGCAGGCCCCGCGGCTGTCTGCTACGTTTTTGATAGCTGCTTGCGCCCGTCGTTATTGGGCTAGAGCCTTAAAAAATCAAAAATTTTGGTGGCCCAGGCTGAAAACGCCTATTGGCAAGCAGGGCATCGTGCATTGCGATGACAAAACACCAATCATGGTAGCAAAATAGCGTTTCACCATCGTCTAACACGATGACGTCACGCCCACGCCATGAAAAGCTCCGAACGCAACTTTGCCCGCCGCATTGATCTGACCTCGCTTCAGCTCTTTGTGGCTGTGTGCGAGCTCGGCAGCATCGGCAAGGCGGCCGAGCGCGAATTCATTGCCGCCTCAGCCGTGAGCAAACGCCTCTCCGACCTCGAAATCACGCTGGACACGCCGCTGCTGTACCGCCACACCCGCGGTGTTGACCTGACGCCCGCCGGCGAAAGCCTGCTCCACCATGCGCGCTCGGTGCTGTTCAGCCTCGAGAAAATGCAGAGCGAGCTCAGCGAATACGCCGACGGCGTGCGCGGCCATGTGCGCGTGCACGCCAGCATCTCGGCCATCGTGCAGTTTTTGCCGGAAGACCTGGGCGCCTTCACCCGCGAGCATTCGGGCATCAAGATCGACCTGGAAGAGCATCTGAGCACCGAGGTGGTCCGCGCGGTGCAGGAAGGCGCGGCCGATCTGGGCATCTGCAATACTGCCGACGGCGCGGGTGACCTGCAGGTACTGCCCTACCGCACCGATAAATTGGTATTGATTGTGCCCAGGGGCCACGCCCTGTGTACGCAAGGCGCTATCAAATTTGAAGCAGCACTGGACTACGACCAGGTCGGACTGCACTCCAACAGTTCGATTTACCTGGCCATGCGCGAAGCGGCCGCCCGACTGGGCCGCACCATCAAGCTGCGCATCCATGTCACCGGCCTGGACGCAATGTGTCGCATGATCCACAACGGCCTGGGCGTCGGCGTGATGCCGCAGCGCGCCTTTGAACTCATGCACGGCGTCGGTGAGCTCGAGTCCCTTCCCCTGCTCGACGCCTGGGCCGAGCGCCAGATCCAGCTGGTAGCGCGTGACTTTTCCACCCTGCCCCTGACGGCGCGGCTGCTGGTGGAACACCTCACACAGCCCGCCGCACCACACACCAACGCGGCCCAAGCTGCCAAAACCGCAGCCATGGCTGCGAGTGCAGCGGCCTAAAATCACCCCCACGACAGACGATAACGAGAGATCACGAAGGAAACCCATGGGACGCACCCTCTACGACAAAATCTGGGACGAGCACGTCGTTCATACCGAAGACGACGGCACGGCCATCCTCTACATCGACCGCCACCTGGTGMACGAAGTCACCAGCCCGCAGGCCTTTGAAGGCCTGCGCGAGGCCGGCCGCAAGGTCTGGCGCATCAGCTCCATCGTCGCCACGGCCGACCACAACACGCCGACCACCGGCTGGGAGTTGGGCTACGACGGCATCACCGACCTGGTGAGCAAGGAACAGATCACCACGCTGGACAGCAACATCAAGGAATTCGGCGCGGCCGCCTTCTTCCCCTTCCTCTCCAAACGCCAGGGCATCGTGCATGTCATCGGCCCCGAAAGCGGCGCCACGCTGCCCGGCATGACGGTCGTCTGCGRCGACTCGCACACCTCCACCCACGGCGCTTTCGGCGCGCTGGCACATGGCATCGGCACCAGCGAAGTCGAGCACGTGATGGCGACGCAAACCCTGCTGGCCAAAAAAGCCAAGAACATGCTCGTGAAGGTCGAAGGCAAGCTGGCCCCAGGCTTGACGGGCAAGGACATCGTGCTCGCCATCATCGGCAAGATCGGCACGGCTGGCGGCACGGGTTACACGATTGAATTTGCCGGCTCGGCGATTCGTGCGCTCAGCATGGAAGGCCGCATGACGGTCTGCAACATGGCGATTGAAGCCGGCGCGCGCGCTGGCCTGGTGGCGGTAGACCAGAAAACCATTGATTACGTCAAAGGCCGCTTGCTCTCGCCCACCGGCGTCGAATGGGACATGGCCGCCAAATACTGGAACACGCTGCACTCGGATGCCGACGCGAAGTTCGACGCCGTGGTCGAGCTCGACGCCAGCCAGATCCTGCCGCAAGTCACCTGGGGCACTTCGCCCGAAATGGTGCTGTCGATTGACGACCGCGTGCCCGACCCCGACAAGGAAAAAGACGCCAACAAGCGCGATGCCATCGAACGCGCGTTGAAGTACATGGGCCTGGAGCCCGGCAAGGCGCTGAACGACCTGTACATCGACAAGGTGTTCATCGGTTCCTGCACCAACAGCCGCATCGAGGACATGCGCGAGGCAGCCGCCGTCATCAAGAAGATCGGCCAGAAGGTTGCCAAGAACGTCAAGCTTGCGCTGGTCGTTCCGGGCTCAGGCCTGGTCAAGGAACAGGCCGAGCGCGAAGGGCTGGACAAGATTTTTGTGGCCGCCGGCTTTGAATGGCGTGAGCCTGGCTGCTCGATGTGCCTGGCCATGAACGCCGACCGGCTGGAGCCGGGCGAACGCTGCGCATCCACCAGCAACCGCAATTTTGAAGGCCGACAAGGCGCTGGTGGCCGTACGCACCTGGTGAGCCCGGCGATGGCCGCCGCGGCCGCCGTGCACGGCCACTTTGTTGACATCAGAAAGTTTGTGTGACACCCCTGTCTCGGCTCACTTCGTGTAGCCGGAACCCCCTCAAGGGGGCAACACCTGYGGCCCGGCAAAGCCGGTTCCGCGGTGTTTCTTGGCAAGAAACTATTTCGATAGAGTGAAGGAGAGAATCCCATGCAGAAATTCACCGTACACAAGGGCCTGGTCGCCCCGATGGACCGCGAGAACGTCGACACCGACGCCATCATCCCCAAGCAGTTCCTCAAGTCCATCCGCAAGACAGGCTTTGGCCCCAACCTGTTTGACGAATGGCGCTACCTGGACGCGGGCTTTCCCGGCCAGGACCCGGCCAGCCGCAAGCCCAACCCCGACTTCGTGCTGAACCAGCCACGCTACGCGGGCGCCTCCATCCTGCTGGCGCGCAAGAACTTCGGCTGCGGCTCCTCGCGTGAACACGCGCCCTGGGCGCTGGACCAATATGGCTTTCGCGCGATCATCGCGCCGAGCTACGCCGACATCTTCTTCAACAACAGCTTCAAGAACGGCCTGCTGCCCATTGTGCTGCCCGAGGCGCAGGTGGCGCAGCTGTTCGACGAAGCGCTGGCCTTCCCCGGCTACCAGCTCACGGTCGACCTGGAACGGCAAGTGATCGTCAAGCCGCAGGGCGAGGAGCTGCCTTTCGACGTGCAGGCTTTCCGCAAGTACTGCCTGCTCAACGGCCTGGACGACATTGGCCTGACCTTGCGCCAGAGCGACAAGATCAAGGCCTTTGAAGCCGAGCGCCTGGCAACCAAGCCCTGGCTGAACCACACGGTGGCAGGATGATGGCGCACTCGCGCATGGCAGGACTGGTGGTTGCCCTGCTGACCGGCCTGACGGGCTGCTCGACGATGGAAGCGGTCAATCGCGACCAAACCCAGCTGGCAGCCATCGAAAAGAACGCCCCTGCGAATGCCGCGACGCTTCGGCTGCGCTCCTTCTCGAATGGCACAGCGCGATTTGGTGTGAGCCCACAAAGCGCGTCATGCGAAGGCTTCAAGGATGTAGGTGTGGCTCTGAACACCATAGAAGCCAGCCGGACCTACGCCGGCCGCGAACGCAAAGACATTGTTGAAGTACTTCCGCAAGCTGGCCCGGTGCAGATTCGCGCCTATGCGCAGGAGCAGCATTTTGCGAACAACATAACCTACAAGTCAAAGTGTGGACCGGTAGCTGTCCGCTTCGTCGCCGATCCGCAGAAAAAATACACTGCCGACCTGATCTGGAAAGACAAGCGTTGCACCATCGTGGTCAACGACACTACCAGTTCAACCCCCATCCCTGTGCCGGGCAGCAATTACTTTTGCCCGGCCAGTTTTTCTGAAATCCTGGATTAATCCCATGAAAATCGCAATCCTCCCTGGTGACGGCATCGGCACCGAAATCGTCGCGGAAGCCGTCAAGGTCTTGAAGGCGCTCGACCTGAAGTTTGAAACCGAAAGCGCATTGGTCGGCGGCGCCGCCTATGAGGCCCATGGCCATCCACTGCCCGAAAGTACGCTGAAACTGGCCAAGGAAGCCGATGCCGTGCTGTTCGGCGCTGTGGGTGACTGGAAATATGACACGCTGGATCGTCCGCTGCGCCCCGAGCAAGCCATCCTGGGCCTGCGCAAGAACCTTGGCCTCTTTGCCAACTTCCGCCCCGCCATTTGCTATGCACAGCTGGTGGACGCCTCCAGCCTCAAGCGTGAGCTGGTGTCCGGCCTGGACATCCTGATCATCCGCGAACTGACCGGCGACATCTACTTCGGCCAGCCCCGAGGCCGGCGCGTCTCACCCGACGGGCATTTCCCCGGCTCGGAAGAGGCCTTTGACACGATGCGCTATTCGCGCCCCGAGATCGAACGCATCGCCCACGTGGCCTTCCAGGCCGCCCGCAAGCGTGACAAGCGCGTCACCAGCGTCGACAAGGCCAACGTGCTGGAAACCTTCCAGCTCTGGAAAGACGTGGTCACCGAAGTCGGCAAGCAGTATCCCGACGTCGCGCTGGACCACATGTATGTGGACAACGCCGCCATGCAGCTGGTGAAGGCGCCCAAGAAGTTTGACGTGGTGGTCACCGGCAACATGTTCGGCGACATCCTGAGCGACGCCGCCGCCATGCTGACCGGCTCCATCGGCATGCTGCCTTCGGCCAGCCTGAACGACAAAAACCAGGGCCTGTACGAGCCCAGCCACGGCAGCGCACCCGACATCGCCGGCAAGGGCGTGGCCAATCCGCTGGCCACCATCCTGAGCGCGGCCATGATGCTGCGCTTCAGCCTGAACCAGCCCGAAGCCGCCGCCCGCATCGAAAAAGCCGTGGACGCCGTGTTGAGCCAGGGCCTGCGCACGCCTGACATCTACAGCGAAGGCACGACGAAGGTCGGCACGGTGCAGATGGGTGATGCGGTCGTCAAAGCCTTGGTCTGACGTTTTTTTACCGCAAATCGCCTCAAACCAAGGGCAAAAAACGGATTTGAGGCGGCTGTCAGCCCCGATAAAGCCAAGCCTGGCTACAATTAACACCATGCGCAAAACCCCCGCACTCACCCGCTTTATCGCCGCTTCGCGCGCGATCAGCGCTGCGCCGGTTTTTGCCCAGATCACCAAAACGACCACCATTAAAGGCTAGCAAGCCTGGTTCGTCGTGCCCTGCCGGCTCGATGAGCCGGGCCAAAAAGCCTTATTTTTGACTTTTTGAAGGGCAACACAATGAAACTC
>NZ_JBFUCA010000222.1:0-6595 GCF_056405475.1 Polaromonas sp. P1_G4 | reverse complement strand
ACACAGGCTTCCAGGAAAGTTGTTGGGCGGCAAACTTGCCTTGAACGCCCAGGCGGGCGTCGGAAGCAGTCAGGAACCCCAGCGCCAGCGCAAAGATCGCGTCGGTAGTGGCCATGCGCCAGGGAAAACCGATATTGCTGACGATCAAAAGCGCCAGCAAGCTGGACAGGACAAGCGCACGTTCCGGGGCCTCCTGCAACCACCCGAATCCCCGGTTTCTGAGCGTTTTCCACGCGGCCATGCTGAGATAGCCAAGAAGGGCCAGCAGGAACATCCAGCCCACCAGGCCATATTCGGCCAGCAACTGAAGGATCTCGTTGTGGACGTAATAGTCGGTTTCAAGTTGCGTGCCATCGGCCTGGTACAGCGGAATATCCACTTCCCAGGCGCCAGCGCCAATGCCTCTTAGCGGATGGGCCTGGATGATCCGCGATGTCGCTTTCCACATCACAAAGCGCACGCCCAAGGAACTGTCATTGACGGAAATTGTTGCCGTACGCTTGAAGGCCCGTTCGAAAGCCGTGTTGCCCCGGGCCTCTGCTGTCAGTTTCGGATTGCCGGTCTGGATCAAACCCAAAGCGAGGACGGTGGCCGCCAGAAGCCCGCATGCCAACAATTTCTGGCCGAGGTGCCACGAAGAAATCGCCAGTTGCCGGCGGTAGCGCATGGCGATGAGCGGCAGCAGAAAGATCAGCAGCAGCCATAACGCCATCAATGCCCCACGTGTCCCTGTCATCATGAGCGCCACAACGACAAAGCCGTTGGTCAAGGACAGCAGCGATATTTGCAGCGAGTCCCGTGCCCGCATCAATAGATAAAAGGAGAAGGGAACGGTGCAGACCGCAAATTCGGCAAAAAAGTTGCGGTTGACAAAAGTGGACGCCGGATTCGGACCCTGCGGAAAATAAGTGAAATCAAACCAGAACTGAAGTGCGGTCCAGAGCGAAGCCACGAGGGCGCCCGCATGAATCCCCAGGGCCAAATGAGGCAACCGGTCCCTTGACAGGGTATTGAGCCCCAGCCATAGCAGCAGGCTGAAGACGAACCACCGGATGGCCTCCACGCCACCGAGATAGGCATGCGACCACAGCATGCTTGCCAGGGCGTAAAACATGAGCGACAGGGGTAACCACATGAGGGCATGCCAACGCAGGGGCTCCCGCCGGTGGCGCTGCTGCCAGCAGAAAATCAGGCCGGCACTGATCGCGGAAAACGACACCACCATGGATTTCAGCGTGTCCTGCAGCATTTCTTCATGAGGCACGCCAATTGCCGGCGTCACAAACATCATGAAAGCAAGAAGCACGGTGATCCAGCCGCCGCCCTGCGCCACCTCTGCAGGCAGGGCCGCCGTGGAGTCCGCGCCAGGTGAGTCAGCAGGCTCCAGCTTGGCTACCGTACCTGCGACGGTGGAATGTCCCCGCGCATCGGGGCCGGTTTTTTGGGGGGGCATGAGATCGATCAGCTTTCTGAGTGTTTGAAACAGGCCGTACGCACAGGCGACCGCATGCACCAACAACGCCGTTACGGTGCTCTGACCATCTCAACGTGGGAGATGCCGGCTTCTTCGAAAGGCTCACCCCGGGCCTCAAAGCCAAGGCGCCGGTAAAAGCCCTCCGCACTGCGCTGCGCATGCAGCATGACCTCATGGTCTCCGCGATCCCGGGCGGCGTCCATCAACGCGTTCAAAAGATTTTGGCCAAGGTGAGCTCCGCGCAGCGCCTTGTGCACTGCCATGCGCCCGATCTTCGCCGTGCCATCTGCTTGCCGCACCAGCCGCCCGGTCGCAATGCCCTCTCCCAACCCGTTATAGGCCACGGCGTGCACGGCCGGGTGGTCCGCTTCGTCGCACGCCATCTCCATCGGAATGCCCTGCTCCTGCACAAACACGGCCGTGCGGACCCTGGCCGCGTCGGCGCCCAAGGCGGCCCAATCACCCGTCCTGATGTCCACCATGGCCTCACCGGCCTCAAAGCCCACGAGCAGATTGCGCAGCGCATCCGGCACGGGTCGGGACGTCTGGGTCAGGGGATCGGCAAACACGTAGATGAGTTCGCAGGCGATGAGCAGTTCATCGGCCCTGAACATCGCGCCTGTGAATGTCATCGATGAATTGCCGATGCGTGCGCACTTGAGCGCTACATCGATCCGGTCATCAAAGCGTGCCGAGCCATGGTATTCCAGTGTGGCCTTTTTCACGTACAAGTCACCGCCCATCTTGTGCATGGTTTCCTCGTACGGCAGCGCCAGCGCGCGCCAGTAGTCGGTAATGGCGGTGTCGAAGTACATCAGGTAATGCGCGTTGAACACGATTTTTTGCATGTCCACTTCGGCCCAGCGAACCCGCAGCGGGTGAAAAAATCGGAATTCCTGTCGTTTCATGGCGTGTTGTCCGGAAGATTGAATGCCTGGCGCAGTGCCCGAGCCGCGTCCGCATGGGCTTGCCGTGCTTCGGGAATGATGCGCCCCATCTTGATGAACTCGTGCGTGACGCCGCGGTAGATTTCCAGGTCGACCGGCACGCCGGCCGCGCGCAGCTTGTCGGCATACATCACCCCCTCGTCGACCAGGGGATCGCACTCTGCCAGGCCCAGCCAGGCCGGGGCCACACCGTCCACATCCGGCGCATTGAGCGGCGCGAAGCGCCAGTCCTCGCGGTCGGCGGGGCTTCGCACATAGTGGTTGAAAAACCAGGTGATGTCAGCTTCCTCGAGCACAAAGCCATCAGCAAATAGCCGGTGCGACGGTGTGTCCTGGTGGGCGGCGCAACCGGGGTAAAACAGCAGCTGCAGCGCCAGCGGCAAACCGGCATCGCGGGCCAGGATGGCGCACATGGTTGCCAGCGTGCCGCCCGCGCTGTCGCCGCCGACCGCCACACGGGTTTCGTCAAGACCGAGGCTGGTTGACCGTGCCGTCAGCCACTGCAGGGCATCCCAGGCATCATGGGCAGCTACAGGAAATTTGTACTCCGGTGCCAACCGGTAATCCACGGAAATCACCGCGCAACCTGACAGATGGCTGAGCTGCCGGCACAGCACATCATGCGTTGCCACACTTCCGATGGTGAAGCCGCCGCCATGAAAGTAAATCAGCACCGGCAGGCGGTCATTTAAGGAGGCRTAGAGGCGCGCAGGCAGGCTGTAGCCATCCCTGGCGGGAATGAGCAGGTCTTCGACCCGCGCCAGGGCCGGCCGGGGAATTTCCAGCACGCCCGCACCCGCCTCGTAGGCCGCTTTGGCCCCTGCGGGGGGGAGCGTATGAAACGGTGGGCGCCTGGCCCGCGCCATGCGGCTGAGTACATTCCGCATCGCGGGAGTCAGCAAGTCTTCAGGGGAGGTGCGGCGCATTTATTTGAATGTTACCGACACAGGCTGCGCTCCGGCCAGTCCCTGGTAAGCCGCTGTGGCGGTCAACCCTGGCTTGGGGGGCAGCAGGGGTGAAAACGAGCCCAGGCTGATCAAATCGCCTGGCTTCATGGCAAGACCTTCTTTGGCCAGGGCGCCGGCCAGCCAGACGACTGCGTTGAGCGGATGACCGAGGATGTCGCTGCCCTTGCCTCTTCCCAGTTCTGCACCGCTGCCGTCTGCAAGCACCACGGTCATGTTTTCCAGCATGACCAGCATGGCGTGGCGCTCTGCCCTTGTCACGGGCACGGCCAGGGGCGTGCCGGCCACACCGAACCGGGCACCGACATTGATGGCACTGACCGCCGGGCCATTGAGTCGGGGTGGTGCCTGAACGACCAGATCGGGCAATTCGATAAAGGGAATGATCTGGTCAACGGCTTCAAGCACGTCCAKGGGTGTCCGGGCCTGGTTRATGGCTGCACTTTTGACACRCACCAGCATGTCGGCCTCAAAAAGCGGACGCGCGCCAAAAGCCGCATCGACCACGGACCCGCCGGGCAGCACCATGCCCTCATACAGCTTGCCCCACACGGGTTGGTCGTAGTTGAAGCGTTTTTGTACCGCCGGGTTGGTAAGGCCTGCCTTGTAGCCGACCACTTTGCCGTGGCGTTTTTCCAGCAGCGCATTGAGTTTGGCGCGGGTACAGGCGCCATCGGCTTCGTTGAGACCTTCCGGGTTTGCCGCAGGCTGTCTGGCAGCGATCTTTTCGGCCAGGTCGCCGACTTGCGCATCGCTCAGACATTCGGCCCTGGCCTGAAGAGCCGCTATCGCCAAGGTGACCAGCATCAGGGTTTGCTTGCAATTCATGGGCATCTCCAGCTATTAAAGTAGGGCCAAGCCGATTGGGGCAACCGATTGGGGCAAGATGAGCGGCACGGGAAAACCGCCCAGCATCGTACAACGCGAAAGACAGCAAAACCATGGCCTTTATCTATTACGTCACCCAGATCCAGTTTGAATTCGGCGCGATCAAATTGCTCAAGCAGGAATGTGAGCGTGTCGRCATCACCCGTCCGCTCATCGTCACCGACCCCGGTGTCAAGGCTGCAGGTATTTTGCAAAAAGCGCTTGACGCGCTGCCCGGTGTGCAGGTGACGGTGTTTGACCAAACCCCTTCGAATCCCACCGAGGCAGCCGTTCGCGCAGCCGCCGCGCTGTACAAGTCCGCCGGCTGCGACGGCCTGATCGCGGTCGGTGGAGGCTCAGCCATTGATTGCGCCAAAGGCGTGGCGATTGCCGCAACCCATGAAGGCCCGCTCACGACCTACGCCACCATTGAAGGCGGTTCACTGAAAATCACGGACCGCGCGGCCCCGCTGATTGCCGTACCCACCACCAGCGGCACCGGCAGCGAAGTCGCCCGCGGGGCCATCATCATTGTGGATGACCACCGCAAGCTTGGGTTTCATTCCTGGCATCTGGTGCCGAAAACGGCGATTTGCGATCCGGAGCTCACATTGGGCCTGCCGGCCAAACTGACAGCGGCCACCGGCATGGACGCGATTGCGCATTGCATGGAGACCTTCATGTCAGCCGCCTTCAACCCGCCGGCCGACGGCATCGCGCTGGACGGCCTGGAACGCGGCTGGGCCCATATCGAACGGGCCACGCGCGATGGCAGTGACCGGGATGCCCGCTTCAACCTGATGAGCGCATCCATGCAAGGGGCCATGGCGTTCCAGAAAGGACTGGGCTGCGTGCATTCGCTGAGCCACAGCCTGGGCGGAGTGGACCCGCGCCTGCACCACGGCACGCTGAATGCCATGTTTCTGCCTGTGGTCGTCGACTTCAATGCGGCCGCCGAATCGGTGCAGAAGGACCGGCGCCTCGACCGCATGGCGCGTGCCATGGGCCTTGCTTCGGGCACCGACATTCCGGATGCCATTCGTGAGATGAACGCACGGCTGGGGTTGCCTGACGGCCTCGCAGCAATGGGCGTGCAGCCGCAGAGTTTCGGCAGGATCATCGACGGCGCGCTGGCTGACCATTGCCACAAGACCAATCCACGCATCGCCGACATGGATGATTACCGCCTCATGCTCGAAAAATCGATGTAGCGCAGGTGGGGGGAGAATACGTTCTGCCCAGCTTCCAAGGTTTGCTTGAATTGCCAATTTCAAAATTTCTGCGTTTTTTGATAGTCGGCTTGCTCAACACCGGTTTCGGTTACGGACTGTTCGCAATTCTGAGCCTGCTTGGCATGCCATATCCCGTAGCGATCGGACTGGCGACCGTTGCCGGGATCGCGTTTAACTTTCAGACCACCGGTCGACTCGTGTTCGACGGCGCGCCGCGCAGCAGGCTCGTGCGTTTTGCCGCGGTTTATGTCCTGATTTACGGGCTTAATGTGGGTGGGGTTGCACTCTTGCTTGCGGCAGGTCTCAATCTTTATGCCGCCAACGCGATAGTCCTGCTCCCGCTTGCATTGATCGCCTATAAGATGCAACAGAAATTCGTCTTCGCCATGCCATGAAAAAAATCACAGTAGTCACCCCTTGCTATAACGAAGAGGACAACGTCGAAGAGGTCTATGCGCAGACTCGCGCGGTGTTTGGTGAAATCGAGGGCGTCAGTTACGAACACCTGTTTATCGATAACTGTTCGACTGATCGTACCGAAGCGCTGCTACGCAAACTGGCAGCCGCCGACCCGAAGGTCAAGGTCATCCTGAATGCGCGCAATTTCGGCCATATCCGCTCACCCTACTATGGACTGCTGCAGGCGACTGGCGACGCTGCGATCCTGCTGGTGGCAGACCTGCAAGATCCGCCGGCACTTATGAAAGATTTTGTCGCGCACTGGCTTGACGGTGAAAAAATTGTTGTCGGCGTGAAACCAAGCTCCGAAGAGTCCTCGCTGATGTTCTCGCTGCGCCGCCTTTATTACCGTACCGTCACAAAGATCGCCGACGTCAAGCTGATCCAGAATTTCACGGGCTTCGGCCTGTACGACCACAAGGTACTGGAGGTACTGCGACGCATCRACGATCCATATCCTTATTTGCGCGGCCTTGTTTCCGAGGTTGGTTACGAAGCGGTGCAAATCCCCTACAACCAGCCGCGACGCCTGCGGGGCATTACCAAAAACAACTTCTATACGCTCTACGATATTGCGATGCTCGGCATTACCTCTCACTCGCGCGTGCCGTTACGGCTCGCGACGATGATCGGTTTTGCGCTGTCGGGCTT
>NZ_JBFUCA010000221.1:0-6595 GCF_056405475.1 Polaromonas sp. P1_G4 | reverse complement strand
GCTGTAGTGATTGGCATGCCGGCTCGCATCAGTAAATACCTGTCAAGTTATTTCGAATGGCAAATACGCGCTCGTATTTCTTGTAAATAGTCCGGTCGGTGGCCGCGTAGGTGATGTTGGCGCCCCGGCAGTTGGCATAGCTGCGCAAGGAGCCTGCCTTGTCCTGGGTGCGCGAGTTTTCCGGCGTACGGGTCAGCAAACACACCCTGATGGCGGTTACGCGCTGCCATGATGTGAAGCCCGCGACATCGGGCAATGCAGTCACTTCGGCAGCGGTATGGTAGGTCTCCGGAGACGTCCCAGCTGTCCCGGCCACCCCATATCGGATCACCATGTCTTCAATGCCTTCAAAAATCGGTTGATAAATGGTGTCTTCCGGGTTTTTTCCATTGCCGTTGCATCCGAGGCTCTTGGTATTCACTGTCCGGGTGGTACCGCCGACGCCCTGGGCCGTATAGCTGGTAGCGACCAGGCCAAAACGGTTGGATACGTAGCGCGGCCGTCCATCGGCAATCTGCGCCGCATTGTTGGGATCAAGGTCAACAGATTGCCTCAGGCAGTCGAACCCACTCCCAAAGGTCGATGCATCCAGCTCTGGCATGGTGAAATAGTTGATCACAACCGAATCTGGCGCAGTGGCTACCGTGCTGCCGCAAGCCCTGGTTGTGGGATTGAACACCGCGCCGTCGCACCCAAACAGCCCCTGGTTATAGGCCACGGCGGTTGAGTATTTGGTATTGGTGAATCCCCCCAAATTACCTGAGGCCGCGGAGGTGGTGGACATGATCATGGGGTAGAAACCCGCCATCTGAAGGTCGCGGCCAATCATGTCCAGTGCAAGCTTGCCGGTCTCATTGAGCATCGCCATATTGGCTGAGGCTGTAGCGGCCGAGCGGGTGCCCAGATATGCCGCCGCTGCCGCGAGGGCGAGGACCAGGCCGATGACCAGACTGACCAGCAGCTCGATCAGTGTCAAACCGCGTTGGCGGTAGCGCGGCTGCGCCATTCCGATGTGAA
Source organism: Polaromonas sp. P1_G4 (assembly GCF_056405475.1). Lineage (NCBI taxonomy): Bacteria > Pseudomonadati > Pseudomonadota > Betaproteobacteria > Burkholderiales > Comamonadaceae > Polaromonas > Polaromonas sp. P1_G4. The sequence goes on along the minus strand of NZ_JBFUCA010000221.1, from coordinate 5,578 downwards.
GTGTCTTCATGGAATCATCTCAAGATTGGCGCATTGAACGCCGGCCAGGGCGGTAGCCGTTCCCAGTGCAGTGGGGCAGCAGTTTCTTGCGGCGATTCCTGTGGTGGTCGCCGTGCATATGTCGGGTGAACGCAGTGTTGTACCTGTACCGTCCAGGTTGTCTTTGCTATACCAGGCAACGGTCACCAGGAAGCGCAAGTCCACGCCTTTGGTTCCGGTGGGCGTTACGATGCCCACCGCGCCCGGCAGCTGGTTGTTCAGGTCAAGACGCCAGATAGTGATGTCATAGGCCGCCAGCTCGGTCGGGGTACAGGTTGCAGTGTTGCAATCTTTGGCCGGGTTCAGGTAGGTCGGGGTTCCATCAATGGATGTACGTTCAGCGGCGTAGGTGCGGGAGAAGTTATAAGCGGTTGCGTCCGCACTGGCATTTGCCCTGATGCGATCCGCAAAGCTGCTGATGCTGGACGACAGCGCCGATCGCACCCATCCGGTTTGCTCGTACTTGAGCGAAGCCGTCTGCATGCCGACCATGCCGAGCACACCGATGGAAAGAATAAGCATGGCGATCAAGGCCTCGATCAGGCCTGCACCTCGCTGGCGACTCATGGACATGCGCTGACTCCTCCGTATTTTTTGACACTTACCCGGCCTGCTGAAGTGATGCAAATAGAGCGGTAGTGAGGACTGGTGTTGCTTTCGAGGATGTATGAAAGCGAGAAGTTGGACTGGGCAATGGATGCAAGCCCTCGAGAATCGAACGTTAGGCGCTTCAAAGAAGCACTATCTGACAGGTCAAAGCTGTCGACGCCAGGCTGGCGCACTGAAATCAGTGTCGAGCCGACCGTTGTCGGGTCGTTTTGTGTGGCGCTGCAACTGGGATTGGAAAAAACTATCCAGCCGGCTTGCCAGTTGCTCCCCGCCGTTGCGCATGTGGGGGTGCCCCCGGTAAGGGCATTGGAGGTATTGCTCGACATGCAGATGGTGACGCAATTGTTTCTGCTGATCGCTTCAATCCTCGCACGCGAGACGTCATTGGAAAATTCAGCCGTAATGGCGCCTGCCTGGTTTCGAACCATGAACTCCCTCAAATTAGGCAGTCCTATGGCCAAAATCATGGCTAAAACAGCAACTGTCACCATGATTTCGATGATGGTGAAGCCTGCGTCGCAAGCGCGCGGGGTCGCTTTGGCTGGGCGGCGTAAGGAGGTTGAGCACACGGTCATTCGCATGTCGTGAGTATAGGAACCGCCGTTGACGGGCGAGGCTCCGGCTGTCGGGCTCCGACTACCATTAATCTGGTGGCGGGTAGGGTTTTTGCCGGACCCGGAGCGATTTCTACCGCCTGACCTCGTCCACCAAGGTCTTGAATTCGTCAATATCCTCGAAGCTGCGGTAAACGCTCGCAAAGCGGACATAGGCCACCTTGTCGAGCTTGCGGAGCTCACGCATGACGAGCTCGCCGATGCGGTTGGACGGCACTTCCCGCAGCCCCAGGCTCAGGAGCTTTTCCTCGATGCGTTCAACCGCCGAGTCGACCTGCTCGGTGCTGACGGGCCGCTTGCGCAGCGCGAGGTTCAGGGACGCCAGGACTTTGCTGCGCTTGTACTCGATGCGCCTGCCGTCCTTCTTGACGATGGACGGGAAGGTGACATCGGGCCGCTCATAGGTTGTGAAGCGCTTTTCACATGCGCCGCACTGGCGGCGGCGGCGTATGAATTCGGCATCTTCGCCCACGCGCGTCTCCACGACCTGGGTTTCAAGGTGGCCGCAAAAAGGGCATTTCATGATGGGCAGCTCGAATTTGAAGGCGTAAATCGGCCTCCAGCCCAATCAGAACGAGCGCAGGCAGCTATTAAAATCATAGTGCCTGCGCTGTCCGTCATGGTTAGCGGTAGACCGGGAAACGGCTGGTCAGGGCGTGGACCTTGGCACGGACCGCTTCGATGTTGGCCGCGTCGCGCGGGTTATCCAGCACGTCGGCGATCAGGTTGGCCGTGATGCGCGCTTCTTCGTCCTTGAAGCCGCGGGTCGTCATGGCCGGGGTGCCGATGCGCACGCCGCTGGTGACCATCGGTTTTTCGGGGTCGTTCGGGATGGCGTTCTTGTTGATCGTCATGTGGGCGCTGCCCAGCACGGCTTCGGCTTCCTTGCCGGTGATGCCCTTGGCGCGCAGGTCGACCAGCATGACGTGGCTTTCGGTGCGGCCGCTGACGATGCGCAGGCCGCGCTGGGTCAGGGTGTCGGCCACGATCTGCGCGTTCTTCACGACCTGCTGCTGGTAAGCCTTGAACTCGGGCGCCATGGCTTCCTTGAAGGCCACGGCCTTGGCGGCAATCACATGCATCAGCGGGCCGCCCTGCAGGCCGGGGAAGATGGCGCTGTTGATGGCTTTTTCGTGTTCGGCCTTCATCAGGATGATGCCGCCACGCGGGCCGCGCAGGCTCTTGTGTGTGGTCGACGTGACGATGTCGGCGTGCGGCACCGGGTTGGGGTACACGCCCGCAGCCACCAGGCCGGCGTAGTGGGCGATGTCGACCATGAAGATCGCGCCAACGGCCTTGGCCACCTTGGCGAAACGCTCGAAATCGATGCGCAGGCTGTAGGCCGAGGCGCCGGCGATGATCAGCTTGGGTTTGGCCTCGTGGGCCTTGCGCTCCATCGCGTCGTAGTCGATCTCTTCCTTGTCATTGAGGCCGTAGGAGACGACGTTGAACCACTTGCCGCTCATATTCAGGGCCATGCCGTGCGTCAGGTGGCCGCCTTCGGCCAGGCTCATGCCCATGATGGTGTCGCCGGGCTTGAGGAAAGCCAGGAACACGGCCTCGTTGGCCGATGCGCCGCAATGCGGCTGCACGTTGGCGGCCTCGGCACCGAAGATGGTTTTGATGCGGTCGATGGCGAGCTGCTCGGCCACGTCGACGTGTTCGCAGCCGCCGTAGTAGCGGCGGCCGGGGTAGCCTTCAGCGTATTTGTTGGTGAGCTGCGAGCCCTGCGCGGCCATGACGGCGGGCGAGGCGTAGTTTTCGCTGGCAATCAGCTCGATGTGGTGTTCTTGCCGGGCATTTTCAGCCTGGATGGCGGCGAAGATTTCAGGGTCGGTTTGTTCAACCAGGATGTTGCGGTGGTACATGGCAGTCCTTAAAGACGTGGTCCCTGCTATTGAAACAAGGGCTGCCCAGGCGAACGGCTAAACGCTTCGGCCCAACGGCTTTCAGCGGTGCGCTTCCCAGTGGTGTCCCACGTCAGCTCCAATGGTTGCGAAAACCTTGAGCCTATCGCCAGTCGCGCACCTCGCTAGTGTAACTGAGCGCGCCCAAAACCTGCCGCTTCCGGGCTTCTTCACCTGCACCCCGAAAAGCAAAAAGCCGGAGCGCTGTAGGCGGCCCGGCTTTTTTTGCAGTGCATGGGGTGAAAAGACCCCCAAGTCGCCCGAATCAGGACTGGTTCAGCAACGCCACCTTGTCAGGCGTCTTGCCTTCAGCTTCGGGCGTGGCCGGCAGGGAGGCCGGCACCGGGCGCGACGAGCCACCGGGTGTGGTGAAGAAAGGCGAGGGCGCACCGCGCTTGGAGGCAGACGCCACCACGGCCAGCAGGCGGGCATGTTCGCCCATCACCTTGCCGGCGTAACCGCCGTCGTCGTCCATGTTGGCTGCGCCTACATAGTATTTGAGGCCGCCCTCGACAGAGCCGGCGCGGGCGATGCATTCCTGCAGCACCTTGACGCCGACGCGCAGGTTGGTCACCGGGTCAAACGCCGCCAGCTTGCCGCCGAAGTTGTCGTACTTGTCGTGGTGCACCTTGGTCATGACTTGCATCAGGCCCTGGGCGCCGACCGGGCTTTGCGCGAACGGGTTGAAGCCGGACTCGATCGCCATGATGGCCAGGATCAGGGTGGGGTCGAGCTTGGCTTTCTGGCCGATCTCGAAGGCCTCGGCCACCAGCACGCTCAGCGGCTCGGGCGCGACGCCGTACTTCTTGCTCAGCCAGTAAGCCACCGCCGCCTGTTGGGCGGGCAGGTCTTTCGGGTTGGACGCCGTGGCGCGCTCAATGGCGGCCGGCTCGGTAAAACCGATGGCGGCTTCCTGGCGCTGCTGCAGCCAGGTCATGAGCTTGAATTCACCGGCCTGACGCAAGTCGGGCCGGGCAGTCAGGGTGATCACCGCAAACACGACTGCCAGGCCCAGAAGGGCGAAGCTGTTGTGGGTAATCTCGAAAAAGCCTTGGGAGATGTCGTCAACAATGTTTGAAACACTGCTTCGCACATTCTTGATGTGTGCGTTGACATTCAGGTTAAGGCCGAATTGTCCTAGCGCTGTCATAGCACTCCTTTCTACGCTTGCAGGCCCTTTGGGGGGCCAGGCAGGCTTTGATTGGGTCGCCATCAAACCAAGGCAAGCCTTGTGGGTGTTGACCCTTGTTTGACGTTGCCGGCTTCTTTGAGGAATAGGGCAGCGGGTTCGGGTTGTCCCTAGGATTCGTGGGACTGGCGGGATTCTATGGGGTTGGTTAATAACCTGTCAATAATAACAAATTGATTCTTTATATTAAAAAGTCAAATAAAAACCTTGATTTCCGGCAAAACCGGCCTGAATCAAGGTGTTTACGGGCTTTATTTGAGATGGAGCTCTAAGTTAAGTTTTGCCTCTAAAAAGCGCGATCAGCCTTTCGCGGCTGCGGTTGTAGGCCGTTTTCCATGTTGCATGTAGTCGCCGGATCGGCACCTGAGGCCGGCGCGGGTGGCCCCGGAGCACACAAAAAGGCAGCGGCAATCACATCCTGCGCTGTGATTGAAAAGATGGTCTTGCTTGCGGGACGGCAGGGGTTTAACCTGCAATTGCGTGTTCACTCACGCATCCAACCGGGTAACCAACCCCGGAAAATCTGGAAGCAATCACTTGCTTTCATCGCACTGGAGACGATAACTCTCTTCTTTGYGGAACCCCGACGGCATGAGCATAAACGCCCGCCGTCAACCCCGGTCGGTCTGACTGCCCGGGGTTTTTTCTTTTGGGGGCGCGCTTTTCACAGGCCTCAATGCCCTTYGGTTGACCGTCTTTTTCAAATAAATCATTGACCTGGCGGCCCCGGCGCTAAAAACTCGACGCCTATGGCAATCAAAGATTTGAAGAACAAATGGCAGGAATTCAACTGGCGCGAGACCAATTGGCGGGAAATCGGAAAAACACTGCCGGCCAGGGCTGCCGCCGTGGGCCGGTCGCCGCTCTGGCAGCGGCGCGCGGCTTGGGCAGTGGGCAGTTTGCTGGTGTTGTGGGCGCTGGCTTATGCGGCCGTGCCGCCCATCCTCAAATCCCAACTGGAGAAGATCGCTTCTGAAAAGCTGGGCCGCCAGGTCACCGTGGGCGAGGTCGACTTCAAGCCCTGGTCGCTCGAACTGACTCTTCGCGACCTGGCCATTGCCCGTGCCGGCCCTGTGGGTGGCGTTTCGGCAGCTTCTCCCCAGGCAACACCCCAGTTTTCCGTCAAGCGCCTATATATAGATGCAGAGCTGGAGTCCCTGCTTCGCCTCGCCCCAGTGGCCGACGCTGTTCAGGTGGACGAACCCGTCGCGTTTCTTACC
>NZ_JBFUCA010000220.1:0-6597 GCF_056405475.1 Polaromonas sp. P1_G4 | reverse complement strand
TTGCCGACCTGCTCGCGCCGTATTCGGCCTACACCGGCGACCTGCGCACCACACGCCTGCTGCCGCCTTCGTGGGCGCACTGGTTCGGCACCGATGACCAGGGGCGGGACATCCTCTCGCGCATCATCATCGGCTCGCGCATCACGCTGATGGTGGTGATTCTGGTGGCGGTGCTGGCAGCCCCGCTGGGCCTCATCGTGGGCACCGTGGCGGGTTATGCCGGCGGCTGGGTCGATGCGGTGCTGATGCGCATCACCGATATTTTTCTGGCGTTTCCGCGTCTCATTCTGGCATTGGCGTTTGTCGCGGCGCTGGGCCCCGGCATCCAGAACGCGGTGATCGCGATCGCCATCACCTCCTGGCCGCCCTATGCGCGCATGGCGCGGGCCGAAACGCTGACGATACGCCAGACCGACTACATCGCCGCCGTGCGGCTGCTGGGCGCATCGCCCTGGCGCATCGTGCTCGGCCACATCATGCCGCTGTGCGTGTCGTCGGTGATCGTGCGCGTCACGCTGGACATGGCCGGCATCATCCTGACCGCCGCCGGGCTGGGTTTTCTGGGCCTGGGCGCGCAGCCGCCCATGCCGGAGTGGGGCGCGATGATCGCCAATGGGCGTCTTTATGTGCTGGACCAGTGGTGGGTGGCCGCCGCGCCCGGCGCGGCGATTTTTGTCGTGAGCCTGGCCTTCAACCTGCTGGGCGACGGCCTGCGCGATGCGCTGGACCCGAAGGCCGCCAAATGACGGGCGCCAACATGCCCCTGCTGGTGGTCGACGACTTGCGCGTGAGCTTTCCGCGCCGTGACGGCGGCATGACCGAGGCGGTGCGCGGCGTGTCCTTYACGCTGGGCCGYGAGCGCCTGGGCATCGTGGGCGAGTCGGGTTCGGGMAARTCRCAAACCGGCCGCGCCATCATGGGGCTGACCGCACCGGAAGGCCGCATCAGCGCCARGTGTCTTGAGTTCGCCGGCATGGACTTGCTCAACTGCCCGCCCGCCCAACGCCGCGARCTGCGCGGCGGCCGCATCGCCATGGTGTTGCAGGATCCGAAGTTTTCGCTGAACCCCGTCATGACCATAGGCGCACAGATCGTGGAGACGCTGCAAGCCCATACCCGTGTTTCGTCGGCGGAAGCAAAAAAGCGCGCACTCGCCGCGCTGGAATCCGTGCGCATCGACGACCCGGCGCGCGTCTACAAACTCTACCCGCATGAGGTGTCCGGCGGCATGGGCCAGCGCGCGATGATCGCGATGATGCTGATCGCCGACCCGGACCTTCTGATCGCCGACGAGCCGACTTCGGCGCTGGACGTGACGGTACAACTGCAGGTGCTGGCCATCCTCGACACGCTGGTGGCTGAGCGCGGCATGGGCTTGATTTTGGTCTCGCACGACCTGCGGCTGGTGTCGACCTTCTGCGACCGCATCCTCGTGATGTACGCCGGTCGGGTTGTGGAAGAGCTGGCTGCCGGCGGCCTGGCGAATGCGCAGCACCCCTACACACGCGGCCTGATGGCCTGCCTGCCGCAGCTGGGCGCGTCCACGCATCCGCTGGCCACGCTGGACCGTCAACCGGAGTGGGCGCTGTGAATGCCGTGGTTTCATCTGCATCGCTGGGCCTGGAAGTCAGCGGCCTGCGCGTGGTGTACGACAGCTTTGTCGCCGTCGCCGATACCTCCTTCGTCGTGAACCCCGGCGAAAGCTTCGGCATCGTCGGCGAATCGGGTTCCGGCAAATCCACCGTGCTACGCGCCATCTGCGGGCTCGCGCCGCGCACGGCCGGCACGGTCAAGTTGCTGGGCCAGGACAGCGCACCCGGCAGCAAGGCCTTCAGGCGGCAGGTGCAGATGGTGTTTCAGGACCCGTACGGGTCACTGCATCCACGCCACACCGTAGACCGCATCCTCGCCGAGCCGCTGGCCATTCACGGCATCGACGACGCAGAGGCGCGCATCGAACGTGCGCTGGAAGAAGTCGGGCTGGGCACGGGCTTTCGCTTTCGTTACCCGCACCAGCTCTCGGGTGGGCAGCGCCAGCGCATCGCGATTGCGCGCGCCTTGATTCTCGAGCCGCAAATCCTGCTGCTGGACGAACCCACTTCGGCGCTGGACGCCTCGGTGCAGGCCGAGGTGCTCAACCTGCTCGAAGAACTGCGCCGCAGGCGCGGCCTGACTTTCGTCATGGTGAGCCACGACCTGGCCGTCGTCACGCACCTGTGTGAACGGCTGATGGTGATGCAGCGCGGCCAGACGGTGGAGATGCTGCCTGCGGCCGACCTGGCGGCACACAAAGTCACGAATGCCTATACGCTGAGCCTGATGGAGGCTTCCACCGGGTTCAAACGCCGCGCAGCGGCCGACGTATCCGCCACGGCGTAAATCGTTACCAGGCAGGTCTGGCGCGCCGCAGCGCCGCATGCTTTAATTTCTCTTCAACACCACACGCCACGCCATGATCCACTGGGAAGCCCACGCCTGCCTGCCATTGCACCCGGCAGCCGATTTTTCGCCGATGGACGCGTTGCGCACTGCGGGCGTGAACTATGTGTCCGTCAATGTCGGCATGGACATGAACCCGGTGGCGCAAATCATGGCGGTCATTGCGGCCTTCCGCGCGAAGATTGCCGCGAACCCCGGGCGCTATCGGCTGGTGTCCAGTGTGGACGAGATCCGCGAGGCCGCGGCGGCGGGCCAGCTTGCCATCGGCTTTGACCYGGAAGGCGCGATGCCCCTGCAGGAGCGGCCCGATATGGTGACCTTGTACCGCGAACTCGGCGTGCGGCAAATCCATTTCGCCTACAACCGCAACAACAGCGTGGCCGACGGCTGTCACGACGAAGCACGCGGCCTCACGCCGCTGGGTGTGCGCATGGTGCAGGCTGTGAACGAGGCGGGCCTCTTGATGGACTGCTCGCACACCGGCCGCCGCTGCAGCCTGGACATCATGGCTGCCTCGGCCAAGCCGGTGATCTTCAGCCACGCCAACCCGCTTGCGCTGGTGGAGCACGGGCGCAACATCACCGACGAGCAGATACGCGCCTGCGCCGCAACCGGCGGCGTGGTGTGCGTCTCGGGCGTCTCTGCCTTCCTGGGCACACGCACCCCCACAGCCGATGACATGGCGCGGCATGTGGCCTATGTGGCGGGCCTGGTCGGCGCGCAGCATGCGGGCATCGGCCTGGACATCAGCTTCCGGCAGGATGAGCTCAATGACAACCCTCCCGGCGACTACGATCCCACCTACTGGTGGCCCAAATCGGCTGGCTATGACCGCGCCGTACAGCGCATGACATACACGCCGGTTGAAACCTGGCAACTGCTGCCCGAAGCGCTGCGCCAGGTGGGCCTGAGCGCAACCGAGATCGAAGGTGTGATGGGCGACAATATGATGCGTGTCGCCGGCATCGCCTGGCAGCACGCATAAGAACCTCATAAAACTACCGGCAGCCCCCATGTCCTCCATTACCCTCCGCTTCCTGGCCGAACCCAGCACCGTCAACTTCGGCGGAAAAGTGCACGGCGGCACCGTCATGAAATGGATTGACGAAGCCGGCTACGCCTGCGCCACCAGCTGGGCGAAACGTTATTGCGTCACCGTGTCGGTGGGCAGCATACGTTTTCAGCGCCCCATCATGATCGGCGACTTGGTCGAAGTCGAAGCCCGCCTGGCCTATACCGGCACGACCAGCCTGAACATCTCGGTGGAAGTGCGCGCCGGCGACATGAAAGTCGGGCAGATGCAGGTCATCACCGAATGCCTGGTGGTGTTTGTTGCGGTAGACCTGGACGGCAAGGCCTTGCCCGCCCAGGAATGGCGGCCAGAGACCCCCGGCGACGTCGCGCTGGCCCAGCGCGTCAAAGCGCACCTGGATGCAGCCCGCTCCATGCAGCTGGGCTGACTTCACGTCTTGCGCGGATGCAGCCCAATGCTCTGACGGGCCGCGATCTGGCGGCCGCCCTCACGGTCGTCGTGCTGTGGGGCGTTAACTTCGTGGTGATGAAATTCGCGCTGCGCGATTTCACGCCTTTTCAGTTGGGCACGGCCCGTTATGTGTTTGCCGTGTTGCCGCTGGCGCTGCTGATCCGCCCGCCCAAAATCGCGTGGAAGTGGATCGTGTTCTACGGCCTTTTTCAGGGTGTGGGCCAGTTCGGCATCTTGTTTCTGGCGCTCAAGGTCGGCATGACCGCGGCGTTGGCCTCGGTGCTGCAGCAGACCCAGGTGTTCTGGACGGCGCTCTTTGGCTTTGTGCTGCTGCATGAGCGCGCCAGCCGGCCGCTGCAGGCGGGCCTGGTGCTGGCGGCGCTGGGCTTGGCCTGCTTTGCGCTCAACTACGTGGGCGCCAATGGCGCGGGCGCCACCACGCCGCTGGGCTTTGTGCTTACGCTGTGCGCGGCGGCCATGTGGGCCATGTCCAACATCGTGGCGCGTCGCGTTCAGCAGACCTACAGCGATTATTCGCCGCTGGCCTTTGTGGTCTGGAGCAGCCTGGTGGCGATACTGCCCTTTGCCGCTCTGTCCTGGGCCTTCGACCCCGAGGCCGCGCGCTGGCACTGGATGGAAGCGCGTGCCTCCAGCTGGGYCGCTGTAGCCTACCTTGGCTGGGCGGCCACCATTTTGGGCTACAGCCTGTGGACCAACCTGCTCAAGCGCCACCCGGCCAATCGCGTCGCGCCTTTCAGCCTGGGCGTGCCGGTGGTGGGCCTGGCCACCGGCATGCTGGTACTGGGCGAGGTTGTCACGCCCTGGCAATGGGCCGGCGTCGCGTTTGTAGTGGCCGCGCTGGCTTGTGTGATGCTGGGCGGGCTGGTGCTCAGGCCGCGTCCGCAACAGGCCTGACGCCCAGGAACCAGGCCGCCAGCAGCTCCAACGCGTAGCGCACCTTGGCCGGCTGCTCACCACGCCGCGGCGTGACGGCGTAGACCGGAACATCCGCCATGCGCCAGCCCGGCAATATCGGCAGCAAGCGGCCTTCGGTCATCGCTTTGCGGTCGTCCTCGCTCACACCCATGCTGATGCCCCAGCCGGCTATGGCCAGCGCATGCAGCGCCGTGACCTGCGAAGCCTGCACCCGGCCTTCCAGCCTCAGGGTTGCGCGTTCGCCAGACGGGCCCAGCAGCTCCAGCATGTCCGCGCTGTTGCTGCTGTTGGGTTTGCTGGCCAGCCAGTCGTGGCGCAGTAAATCCTGCGGCGTGGCGGGCCAGCCCCGTTCGGCCAGGTAGGCCGGCGAGGCGCATAGCTGGCGCGTCATATTGCCCAGCTTGCGTGCCACCAGGCTGGAGTCGGCCAGCTCGCCCACGCGCACCGCGATGTCCACGCGTTCGCTGATCAGGTCAACCAGCTTGTCGTCCAGCAACAGGCGCAGCGTGAGCCGGGGGTAGCCGCGCAGCGGCGCCAGCGCCGCTGCCAGCAGGCCGCCAAAGCCGGCCGGCGCGGCCAGGCGCAGCTCGCCTTCGGGTTCGTCGCGCAGCCGCACCAGCGCCTGTTCCGCCGAGCGCGCAGCCGCCACCATGGCGGCGCAACCAGCGTGGTAGCGCTCACCCGCTTCTGTCAGTGTCAGGCGCCGCGTGGACCGGTGCAGCAGGGCCAGGCCGAGCGACTGCTCAAGCTGCCGCAAATGCTGGCTCACGGCCGAAGGCGTCATGCCCAGCTGCCGCGCCGCCGCAGTCAAGGACCCCTTGGCAACCACCTCGGCAAAAATGGCCATGCGCTTGAGCTGGTCCATGGATTTATCGCTCATTAGTTAGCTCTACTTCACAGTGTTAGCGAATTTTGCCGTCTATTCAGAGCGTTGTGAAGTAATGACACTAGAGGCTCTTTTAACCCGCAGGAGTTTTTATGAACATCGCACTGATCGGCGCCACAGGTTTTATCGGCGCACCTATTCTTTCCGAACTGCTAAGCCGCGGCCACAAAGTCACCGTGCTGGCCCGCAACCCCGGCAAGGTCACCCCGCAAACCGGCCTGACCGTGGTCGCCGCCGACGCACTGAATGCCGGCCAGGTGGCCAAAGCCGCGGCGGGCCACGATGCCGTCATCAGCGCCTACAACCCGGGCTGGAGCGAGCCGAAAATCCACGACCTGCACCTGGAGGCCAGCAAAGCCATCGTGAATGGCGTCAAGCAGGCGGGTGTCAAACGCCTGCTAGTGGTCGGCGGTGCCGGCAGCCTGTATGTGGCGCCGGGCCTGCAGCTGGTGGACACGCCTGAGTTTCCCGCGCAATACAAGCAGGGCGCGCTCGCCGCACGCGAGGCGCTGAACCAGCTCAAGCTCGAAACCTCGCTGGACTGGAGCTTTGTCTCGCCCCCTATCGGCCTGGCACCCGGCGAGCGCACCGGCAAATACCGGCTGGGTGCGGACGATCTGCTGCCCGGCCAGGGTGACAAGCCGGCCGGTATTTCGGTGCCTGACCTGGCTGTGGCCATCGTGGACGAAATTGAAAACGCGCGGCATATTCGGCGCCGGTTTACGGTTGCCAATTAATAGTCTTATCGATCCCCGGACCAATAGACATGGGCGCAAGCAGCTATCCAATTAATAGCAATTTCTTTTGAGGTTGTGGCTGATTTTCAGGACGTGCTCTTTGTTGAGGGCGGCTA
>NZ_JBFUCA010000219.1:0-6624 GCF_056405475.1 Polaromonas sp. P1_G4 | reverse complement strand
GGCTGCAGCCGCGCGGTGTTGAACCAGGCACGCAGCACTTCGCCGTCGGTGGGCCGCAGTTTCGCCGCGGCCCGCCATTGCGCGCAGGCGGCGTCGAATTTCATCTCGGCCGCCAGCCGTTTGGCCTCGGCGACATGCCGCTCGAATCCGTCTTCGGCCTGCTCGGCCGCCGCGGGCGGTGGCGTGAGTTTGCGCCAGTGCATAGCCGCGGCCATTAGAAGCGCACCGGTGAGCAGCCCGCCCAGATGCGCCATATAGGCCACGCCCTTGCCGCCGATGACATGCTGCAGCAGTTCGTTGGCGATCCAGGCGGGCAGCAGCAGCAGCGCGGGCGCTGTGACGTAGTTGAAATAGAAAAACAGCTGGTAAAAAAACCGGATGCGGCGCAGGCGGTACATCACGGCATACATGCCCATCAAGGCCGAGATCGCACCCGAAGCGCCCAAGCCATAACTGCCTTGCCCGGCATAGGCCCAGCCCGCCAACAGCGCGGCACCGAGCGCCCCCGCGAGGTAAAACGCCAGGTAAAGGCCGCGGCCCAGCGCGAGTTCCACGGAAAAACCAAACAGGAAGAGGAACACCATGTTGCCGATCAGGTGGCTGGTGTCAGCGTGCAGGAAGGCCGCGGTGATCCAGGTCACCGGGCGAAACGGCGCGTCTTTGGTATTGTCCTGGGCCCAGTGGGCTGTGAACGGCGCAGGTTGAAGTGCTTCATACCGGCGCCGGTCTTGTTCCCACTGTGGATGGGCCGGGTGGCCGGGCCGGATGATGAGGCCTTCGTGCAAGCGCGCGAGAAAGGTTTTTTCGTGCTCCAGTCCGTCGAGCAGTGCGCCGTAACGGCGCTGCTCCAGCATGCGTCTGGCCGCCGGCGCGCGTGGTGACGCGGTCTCTCCAAGCCAGTCGACGAAGGCCGGCAACTCCAGCGCCGGCAGGCTGCTTGAAAGATAGAACGCTGCGGCCTTTTTCTGGGCATTTTCTTCAGCGCGCTGCGGGCCCCAGAACACCGCCATGTTCACGAGGATCAGCAGAATCGTCAGCCATGGCGGATTGCGCCAGGTCGGCCGGTTTTCCAGCGGAATAGCGTAAAACATGCCTCCGCCGGCGCTTCAGTTCAGCCCAGCCGCACCCGGTGCCGCGCTATCTGCGCCTTCACCTGCGCCGGCGCGGTGCCGCCCAGGATGTTGCGGGCGTTCAACGAGCCGCGCAGGCTCAAGCAGTCGTAGACGTCTTTTTCGATGCTGGGGTTGAATTCCTGCAGTACAGCCAGTGGCAACTCGGACAGGTCCACCGCATGGGTGGTGGCAGCTTTGACGGCGTGGGCCACGGTTTCGTGGGCATCGCGGAAGGGCAGGCCTTTTTTCACCAGGTAGTCGGCCAGGTCGGTGGCGGTGGCGTAGCCGCGTAGCGCGGCCTTTTCCATGGCTTCGGGCTTGACGGTGATGCCGGCCACCATCTCGGCAAAGATGCGCAGCGTGTCCTTGAGCGTGTCGACGGTGTCGAACAGCGGCTCCTTGTCTTCCTGGTTGTCCTTGTTGTAGGCCAGGGGCTGGCCCTTCATCAGCGTGATCAGGCCSATCAGGTGGCCGWYCACGCGGCCGGTCTTGCCGCGCGCCAGCTCTGGCACGTCGGGGTTTTTCTTCTGCGGCATGATGGACGAGCCGGTGGTAAAGCGGTCGGGGATGTGGATAAAGCCGAAGTTCTGGCTCATCCACAAGATCAGCTCTTCGCTCATGCGGCTGATATGCACCATGGCGAGCGACGCGGCTGCCGTGAATTCAATCGCGAAGTCACGGTCGCTCACGGCGTCCAGGCTGTTCTGGCAGACCTGTGGCTTGCCGTTTTCGTCGACCATGCCCAGCGTTTTGGCCACGCGTTCGCGGTCCAGCGGGTAGCTGGTGCCGGCCAGTGCTGCAGCACCCAGCGGCAGGCGGTTCACGCGTTTCCTGATCTCCAGCATGCGCTCGGCGTCGCGGCTGAACATTTCCACATAGGCCAGCATGTGGTGGCCAAAACTCACCGGCTGGGCCACCTGCAGGTGGGTGAAGCCGGGCAGGATGACTTCGACATTTTTCTCGGCGATGTCAACCAGCGCTTTTTGCAGGTCGGTCAGCAGCCCGCCGATCAGGTCGATCTCACTGCGCAGCCACAGGCGCACATCGGTGGCGACCTGGTCGTTGCGGCTGCGGCCGGTGTGCAGGCGTTTGCCGGCGTCGCCCACAAGCTGGGTCAGGCGCGCTTCGATGTTGAAGTGCACGTCTTCGAGGTCCAGCTTCCACTCAAAAGCGCCGGAGTCGATTTCGGACGTGATTTGCGTCATGCCTTTCTGGATGTCGGCGTAGTCGGCGGCGGGAATGATCTTTTGCGCTGCCAGCATTTCGGCGTGAGCGAGTGAGCCGGCAATGTCGGCTTGCCACAGGCGCTTGTCAAAAAACAGGCTGGACGTGTAACGCTTCACCAGGTCGCTCATGGGTTCGGAAAAAAGGGCGGACCAGGCTTGGGACTTTTTGTCGAATTGATTCACGTCAGGCTTTCTTTGAGGCAGTCGCTGGCCGGTCTGTGGGGTAAAGCACGCCATTTCGGGCAGTTGTGCAGCCGGCCGGGCCTAAATAGTGTTTAACCCATGGCCGAATCGCCTTGGGCAGTGCAATACTCTTCCCAATGATTTTATCTGGGTGCCGGACCCCGTGGGAAACCCCTGCCGTGCGCTGCCCCAGCTGATCCGTTTTTCCACGATAGCCGAAGAGCCGCCGACGTCCATGAAGCCTGTGCCCGATCAGAAGAATTTCAGCGAATCCACGTTGCTGGGCAGCTTTATTCCGGGCGATGAGGAAGCGGCGCCGCGCACTTCCACGCGTACCAGCATGTTTGATGCTTGCCACGTGGGTGTGGTTTTGCGTGCCGTACTGTTTGTAGAGGCGGTGACCGGCGTGTGTGTGATGTTCGCTGCGCGCGAACCCCTGGACTGGCTGCTGAGCTTTTCACTGCTCACCGGCGGTGTGCTGCCGGCCACCCTGGCCTGGCTGATTGCGGTGTGTGCGCTGAAGGGGCAGTTGAACCGGCTGGAGCCTTCGCACCAGTGGGCGGCGGGTATTGCACTGGGTGTTGTGTCGGGGCTGTACGGCTGTGGCTTGCTGGCCCTGCTGGGCCTGCTCCAGCCGGTGCCCTGGTGGGCCAGTGCGGCGGCGGGTGCCTTGCTGTCCGCCATGATGCTGGCGGGGCTGTTCTGGCGGGCCAAGGCGCGTACGCCGGCAGCCACGGCGGCACGCCTTGCCGAATTGCAATCGCGCATTCGCCCCCATTTTCTTTTCAATACCCTGAACAGCGCCATTGCGCTGGTGCGTGCCGAGCCCGCCAAGGCCGAGGCGGTGCTGGAAGACCTGAGTGAGCTTTTTCGCAGCGCACTGGCCGACCCGGCCGAATCCGTGACGCTCGGCCAGGAGATCGCGCTGGCGCAGCGTTACCTCGCCATTGAGCAGATCCGCTTTGGTGAGCGGCTGCAGGTGCAGTGGAGCCTGGACACCGAAGCGGACCAGGCCAAGCTGCCACCACTGCTGCTGCAGCCGCTGGTAGAAAACGCCGTCAGGCATGGCGTGGAACCCAGCGCCAGCGGCGCGCAGCTGAAAATATCCACCCTCCGGCGAGGCAGCACGGTGGTGATCAAGGTGACCAATTCAACCCCCGCAGGCGCCGGTGAGCGCGGCCACGGGTTGGCGCTGGCCAATGTGCGCGAACGCCTTGCGCTGCTGCATGATGTCGAGGCGAAATTCAAGACCGTGTTCAAGGACGGCATATTTCAGGTTCGACTGGAGATTCCCGCATGACGCTCAAGGTACTGGTAGTTGACGATGAAGCCCTGGCGCGTTCGCGCCTGCGCACCCTGCTGGGCGATTGCACCGCCCCGGCTGCAGTGGCGGCAGCTGAAGCCGCCGATGCTGTTCAGGCCATGAAGGCCTTGCAGCGTGAGTCATTCGATGCGGTGCTGCTTGACATCCGCATGCCCGGCGTTGACGGTATCGCGCTGGCACGCACCATTGCTTCACTTGCACAGCCACCTGCCCTGGTGTTTGTCACGGCCCATTCCGAACATGCCGTACAGGCCTTTGAACTGGAGGCCGTCGACTACCTCACGAAGCCGGTGCGCCTGGAACGCCTGCAGCAAGCGTTGCAGAAGGTAGAGCGTTTGGGCCAGTCTGCCCGGATGTCCACGGCGGATGTGGCGGAAGAAACGCTCATCATCCAGGACCGCGGCCGCACCGAACGTGTGCCGCTGGCCGAGGTGCTGTATTTCAAAGCCGAACTCAAATACATCACTGTGCGTACCGCGACCCGCAGCTACATACTCGATGGTTCCCTGAGCGAGCTGGAAGAGCGCCACGCGACCCGTTTCATGCGCATTCACCGCAACGCACTGATTGCGCGCCGGGCCGTGCGCGCGCTGGAAAAACATTTTGATCCAGAAGAGGGCGAGGGCTGGGCGGTACGGCTCAATGGTATTGATGAACTGCTGGCGGTGTCCAGGCGCCAGCTCAGCGCCGTTCGGGAAGCCATTGCGGCCTGATTTCATTTCTCTTGCTGCTTCTTCCAATCCAAAATCCTGTTTATGCATACACGTGCCGATTTCATCCAGCGGCACGTCCGCCGCTTCAGCAATGAGCCTGCCGTAGAGCGCCAGCTCGTACGCGACTTCTTCGGTGGCAAGACTGGCTTTTATGTTGATATAGGGGCTAACGATCCGGTGCTGGATTCGCAATCTCAGCATCTGGAACAGATGGGTTGGACGGGCCTCCTCGTGGAACCTGACCCGGACTGTTGTGAACTGCTGCGCAGGAGTCGAACCGGCGTGGTCATTGAAATGGCTTGTTCCAGCCCTGAAAACGCAGGAAGGTACCTGGATTTGAATCGGGCCGGACCCCATTCAACGCTCGAAGCGAGGCCTATTGCCATGGGCGCCGTGGTCCGTTCAACGGTACAGGTACGGTGCGAGACGCTGGATGCCATCCTGGAAGGAAATGCTGTGCCAGAGGGATTTGATTTCCTGTCGATCGACATCGAAGGGCACGAACTGGTTGCGTTGTCCGGTTTCAACTTTGCACGCTGGCAGCCCCGCCTGGTGCTGATTGAGGATCACGTGACCCATCATAAAAAGCACGACCTGATGCGCGACAACGGCTACCAGCTGATCCTGCGAACCGGCTTGAACAGCTGGTACGTTCCGGCGAAAGCGTCCTACACATTTTCCTGGCCAGCTCGGTTTGAATACCTGCGTAAGTACTATCTGGGGCTTCCATTGCGCAAATTTCGTTACGCGCGCCCCGGCACAAAAACGGATATGGGAGACACATGAACGAAGAACCCGCAGAGCGTGTCGTACGCGCGGCGCCGCCAGTAGTRCCGGGCGATCCTGAACAGCTGCATGTTCGGGTTCCGGTCGATATCCGCAGCATGTCGCTGGTGGTACTGGCGGGTCTGGCCTGCCTGTTTGTACTGCACTGGGCCAAGGCCGTCTTTATTCCGGTGATGCTGGGTGTGCTGTTCAGCTATGCTTTTTCACCGGTGGTCAACTGGTTTGAAACGAAACGCGTTCCACGCTGGCTGAGCGCCGCCGTGGTGTTGTTGACGATTGTGGGCAGCATCGGTGCGACGGCGTATTCGCTCAGCGACGAAGCGGCGCAGCTGCTGGAAGCGCTGCCGGCTGCGGCGCAGAAATTCCGCCAGGCCGTGAAGGTGCGCACCAACCAGTCTGACAGTGCCCTGGAAACCGTACAGAAAGCAGCCGCACAGCTTGAGCAGGCCGCGCAGGAAAGTGCTGCGACCAGCAACACGCGAGGGGCGATGCGTGTCGTGGTTGAGCCTGCCCGTTTCAACATCAAAAATTATCTCTGGTCAGGCACCATCGGGCTGATTGCACTGATCGGCCAGGCGACCGTGGTGATTTTCTTTACCTACTTCCTGATGCTTTCGGGCGACAGCTTCCGGCGCAAGCTGATCAAGCTTGCGGGCTCCAGCATCAGCAGCAAAAAAATCACGCTGCAGGCGCTCAATGAGATCACCGACCAGATTCAGCGCTACCTGCAGGTGCAGCTGCTGACCAGTGCGCTGGTCGGGGTGTTGACCTGGCTTGCGCTTTGGGCGTTGCGGCTGGAAAACCCCGCCGTGTGGGGCGTTGCCGCTGCCGTGCTGAACCTGATTCCTTACGTAGGCTCGCTGGTCACGGCGGCGACATCGGCCCTGGTGGCCTTTATGCAATTTGGCTCGCTCAACATGGCGCTGGCTGTGGGTGGGGCCTCGCTGGCTATTCACACCGTGGTGGGTAACCTCCTGACGCCGTGGCTTACCAGCCGCGCCAGCCGTATGAGTCCGGTGGCGGTGTTCGTCGGCTTGCTGGCCTGGGGCTGGCTTTGGGGGGTATGGGGCCTGTTGCTCGGCATTCCCATCCTGATGATTGTCAAATCGATTTGCGACCGCATCGATGACCTGAAGCCGATTGGTGAGTTTCTCGGCAGTTGATATGGCCCCCACGCTGGAATAAAGCCCCCACGGTCGCTCACTTCGTGTAGCTCCCTGCCCCCCGAGGGGGCCGCTGCGCCTGCGGTCTGGCAAAGCCAGTCCCGCGGCCCCGGCTGG
>NZ_JBFUCA010000218.1:0-6630 GCF_056405475.1 Polaromonas sp. P1_G4 | reverse complement strand
TCATCAGCTTTGCCGGCGGCCTGCCCTCGCCCAAGACCTTTCCGGTCGCCGCCTTTCGCGAAGCCTGTGACAAGGTGCTGCGCGAAGACGGCCATGCGGCGCTGCAGTATGCGGCCAGCGAAGGCTATGCGCCGCTGCGCGAGATGGTGGCCGCCATGCTGCCCTGGGAAGTCGACCCGGCGCAGGTGCTGATCACCACCGGCTCGCAGCAGGGCCTGGATTTGATCGCCAAGATATTGATCGACGCCGGCAGCCGCGTGCTGGTGGAAACGCCTACCTACCTGGGCGCGCTGCAGGCCTTCACGCCGATGGAGCCCGAAATCGTCGGCGTGGCCAGCGACGATGAAGGTGTGGACGTCAAGGACCTGGCCAGCAAGGCCGCCGGTGCGCGTTTCTTTTATGTGCTGCCCAACTTCCAGAACCCGACCGGCCGCACCATGACAGAAGCGCGCCGCGCCGCACTGAGCGCCGAGGCCGCGCGCCTGGGCCTGCCCATCGTCGAAGACAACCCCTATGGCGACCTGTGGTTTGACACACCGCCGCCGCTGCCGCTCACCGCGCGCAACCCTGAAGGCTGCGTGTACATGGGCTCGTTCTCGAAAATCCTGGCGCCGGGTTTGCGCCTGGGCTTTCTGGTCGCGCCCAAGTCGCTCTACCCCAAGCTGCTGCAAGCCAAGCAAGCGGCCGACCTGCACACGCCGGGCTTTAACCAGCGCATGGTGGTCGAGACCATGAAGAACAACTTCCTGGACCGCCACGTGCCGACCATTCGCGCGCTCTACAAATCGCAGCGCGACGCGATGCTGGCCGCGATGAAGCAGGGCATGCCCGAAGGTGTGAGCTGGAACACACCGRCCGGCGGCATGTTTTTGTGGGTGCGCCTGCCTGAAGGCATGAACGCCATCGACCTGCTGCCCAAGGCCGTGGAGCGCAACGTGGCCTTTGTGCCCGGCTGGGCCTTCTACGCCGACCATGCCGACGCCCGCACGCTGCGCCTCTCGTTCGTCACGTCCAGCGTCGAGCAAATCAACATCGGCATCGCCGCGCTGGCTGCGGCCATACGCGAGCAACTACCTGCCGGCCTGCCTCAACTGCGCGCGGCAGCATGATGAACGCGAAAGGGACCTGACATGCTTCATCTTTGGGGGCGCATCAGCTCCATCAACGTGCGAAAAGTCGTGTGGGCCGCGCAGGAGCTGGGCCTCACGATGCAGCGAACCGACGCCGGGGGCCAGTTCGGTATCGTCAAGGAGGCCGATTACCGGCGCAAGAACCCGAATGCGCTGGTGCCGCTGATGGAAGACGGTGAGGTGCTCATCTGGGAGTCCAATGTCATCGTGCGCTACCTCTGCGCCAAGCACTCGCCAGGCAATTTTTATCCCACAACGCTGCCGCAACGCTTTGCCGCCGAGCAGTGGATGGACTGGCAGCAGACCACCTTCAACCCGGCCGGACGCACGGCTTTCGTGCAGTGGATTCGCACGCCAGCGGAGCAGCGCAATACAGAACTGATTGCGCAGTCCGTAGCCGCCACCGAAGCGCTGCTAACACTGCTCGATGCACATCTGGCTGACCATGCGTTCATGGGCGGCGACCAGTTCAGCATGGCCGACATTCCGCTGGGCTGCGAAATGCACCGCTGGTTCGGCTTGCCGCAGCCGCGGCCCGTGCGTCCCCATCTGGACCGCTGGTACCAAACCCTCCTGGCACGGCCCGCCACGCGCGGCGTGCTGGACCTGCCTTTGTCATAAATCTTCAAACCTCCCCTGGAAAACCGAGAAACCCCATGAAGCAGCGCGCATTCAAGCAAGTCGACGTGTTCACACCCACCCCTTACTTCGGCAACCCCCTRGCCGTGGTAATCGACGGCAGCGGCCTGGATGATGCCGCCATGCAGCGTTTTGCCAAGTGGACCAACCTCTCGGAAACCACTTTCCTGTTGCCACCCACAGACGCCACGGCTGATTACAGCGTGCGCATCTTCACGCCCGGCGGCGAACTGCCTTTTGCCGGCCACCCCACGCTGGGCAGTTGCCACAGCTGGCTGGAAGCCGGTGGGCAACCGCACAGCAAAGACTTTATCGTGCAGGAGTGCAAAGTAGGCCTGGTGAAGATTCGCCGCGAGACTGGCACGAAGCGCCTGGCGTTTGCCGCGCCGGCCCTGAAGCGCTCCGCGCCCAGCCCCTCATTGCTGGCGCAGGTAGCCGGCGCGCTGGGCCTGAAAGCGACAAGCATCCTGGCTGCCCAATGCCTGGACAACGGCCCGTTGTGGYTGGGCCTGCTGCTGGACAACCCGGAGACCGTGCTGCAACTGGCGCCCGATCACAAAGCGCTGGCCAAGCTGGGCACCAAAGTCGGCGTGGTGGCGCGCTACCCACGTGAGGAAACCGCGCCGCTGATTGCACGCGCCAACCGCGAAGCCAAGGCATTCGCAGCCTCCGCACCTGAAACAGCCCCTGATTTCGAAGTTCGGGCCTTCGCCTCTCCCATCGGTGTCGACGAAGACCCCGTCACCGGCAGCCTCAATGCCAGCCTGGCCCAGTGGCTGATCGCCGAAGGCCATGCATCCGAGCGCTATACCGCCTCGCAAGGTGTCTGCCTGGGCCGCGCCGGTCAGGTGCATATCGAGCGCGATGCAGCCGGCCAGGTGTGGGTGGGCGGCGAATCGGTCACCTGCATTGACGGAAGCGTGACGCTTTAGGAACCAGCCCTAACCATGGAACACAGCACCACACTCCCGCCGCTGGCCTCGCAGGTCGACCACCTCGTGGTGGTGGCGGCCAGCCTCGCCGAAGGCGTGCAGTGGTGCGAACGCGTGCTGGGCATCACGCCCGGGCCGGGCGGCGAGCATCCGCTGATGGGCACGCACAACCGGCTCTTCACAGTGGCCTCGCCGGCCTTTCCACGCGCCTATTTCGAAATCATTGCAATCAATCCGGACAAGCAAACCCCGCGTACGGCACCGGCCAGACGCTGGTATGACCTGGATGATCATGAGTTGCAGCTGCGGCTGAGCAAGACCGGCCCGCAGCTCGCGCACTTTGTCGCCTCGACGCCCCGTGTGATCGCGGCGGTGCGGGCGCTTTCCCGCCTGGGGCTGGATCGCGGTGAGGCGCTGGACGTCTCGCGCATGACGCCGCAAGGCCAGCTCACCTGGAAGATCACCGTGCGCGAAGACGGCCAGCGGCTGTTTTACGGCGCGCTGCCCACGCTGATCCAGTGGGGCGACGTGCATGCGGCCGACGGCATGGCGCCGTCGGGCGTCACGCTGCAATCGCTGCACGCCAGCCACCCGCGTCCCGACGCGCTGCGCGGCGGCTATGAAGCCATAGGGCTGGCTGGCGTAGGCCTCGCGCAAGGCCCGCCCAATCTCATCGCCACGCTGYAGACGCCGCGCGGCCTCGTCACGCTGGAATCCAAAGGAGCCTGAGAATGTTTACGAGCACAGAACTCGCCTGGTTTGCCCTCGCCGCCCTGGTGCTGGTGCTCACGCCCGGGCCCAACATGATTTACTGCATCTCGCGCACGCTGTGCCAGGGCCCCCGCGCCGGGCTGGTGTCGCTCAGCGGCGTGGCGCTGGGGTTTGTGGCGCACCTGCTGGCGGCATCTTTCGGTCTGACGGCCCTGCTGCTGGCCGTGCCGCTAGCCTTTGATGCCATCAAGGTGGCAGGCGCCGCTTACCTGCTCTGGATGGCCTGGCAAGCCGTCAAGCCCGGGGGCCTGGCGCCTTTTGAAACGCGCGAGCTGCCGCATGACCCGCCGCGCACGCTCTTCCTCATGGGTTTTATGACCAACCTGCTCAACCCCAAGGTCGCCATGTTTTATCTCTCCTTCTTTCCGCAGTTTTTGTACCCCGAGCGCGGCGACCTGCTGCTGCAAAGCCTGACGCTGGGCGCCGTGCAGATCAGCGTCAGCACGGGTGTGAACACGGTGCTGATCTGTTTCGCCGCGGCGATTGCCGGTTTCCTCAACCGCAATATCAGCTGGATGCGCGTGCAGCGCTACGTGATGGGCACGGTGCTGGGCCTTTTGGCGCTGCGCCTGCTGACTGAAAAGCGGGCGGCCGCATGAGCCGCCGGACCGCTCCCAAGGCGAATGCCGCAGCTCGCAGAGCGGAGACCACCCAATGAGCGCCGTACTCGACCACAAGCCGCAGCTGGGGAACAGCATGCTGCCTTCGCTGCAGGAGAYTGAAGACGCGGCGCGTGTCGTCTACCGCGAATTCCAGGCCACGCCGCAATACCGCTGGGGCCTGTCCAGCCAGCGGCTGGGCACCGACTGCTGGATCAAGCACGAGAACCACACGCCGGTGGGCGCATTCAAGCTGCGCGGCGGACTCACCTACTTTGAAGCGCTCAAGCAACGCGGCGAGCTGCCGCGAGAAGCCGTCAGTGCCACGCGCGGCAACCACGGCCAAAGCATAGGCTGGGCCGCCCGCGCGCACGGCGTGCCCTGCACCGTCGTGGTTCCGCACGGCAACTCAGTGGAGAAAAACGCCGCCATGCGCGCGCTGGGCGTCACACTGATCGAGCATGGCAACGACTTCCAGGAAAGCCGCGAGTTTGCGAAGAGGCTGGCTGCCGAACGCGGCGCCCACATGGTGCCGAGCTTTCATGCGGATTTACTGCGCGGCGTCAGCACCTACTGGTGGGAATTCATGCTGGCAGTGCCGCAACTCGACGTGGTGTATGTGCCGATAGGCCAGGGCTCGGGCGCGTGTTCGGCCGTTGCCGCCAAGCTGGCGCTGGGCCGCAAGCTGCGCATCGTGGGCGTGGTCAGCGCGCACGCCACCACCTACGCCGACTCGCTGGCCGCGGGGCGCGTGATTGAAGCACCGGTGACCACCTACCTGGCCGACGGCATGGCGTGCCGCGTCGCGGACCAGGCCGCGCTGGATGTCTTGCTGCCGCACCTGGAGCGCATCGTGAAGGTGACGGACGACGAAGTGGCCCAGGCCATGCGCGACCTCTATGCCGACACGCACAACGTGGCCGAAGGCGCGGGCGCGGCCAGCTTTGCCGCGGCCATGCAGGAGCGCGAGCAACTCAAGGGCCTGGTAGTGGGCACGACGCTGTGCGGCGGGAATGTGGACACGGCTATTGTCGCCAAGGTGCTAGCTGCCGGCCCCCACGCTTCTCGCTTCGCGTAGTGCGCTGCCCCCCGAGGGGGCGCTGCGCCTGCGGCCCGGCAAAGCCGGTTCCACGGCC
This sequence comes from Polaromonas sp. P1_G4, assembly GCF_056405475.1. Lineage (NCBI taxonomy): Bacteria > Pseudomonadati > Pseudomonadota > Betaproteobacteria > Burkholderiales > Comamonadaceae > Polaromonas > Polaromonas sp. P1_G4. The sequence continues at coordinate 1,423 of NZ_JBFUCA010000218.1, read as the reverse complement.
CCTGCTGGCGGGGCTGCGTTTTTTGGCTGAGGCCTCGACACTCGAACACCCAGTCGCGCGCGAGACTAAACGCAGGGGGGCAGCGCGCCACAATTTACCCATGGGAACCCTCTACCTCGTGCGCCATGGCCAGGCCTCATTTGGCGAAGACGACTACGACGTGCTCAGCCCCATGGGGCGCCAGCAAAGCGTGCGTCTGGGCGAGTACTTCAAGTACAAGGGCATCACCTTTGACGCCGCTTTCACCGGCACGCTGCAGCGCCAGATCAATACCTTTGCAGGGATCTGTGAAGGCATGGGCATCACCATGCAAGCCACACAGCGCCCGGGGCTCAATGAATATGACAGCCACGCCGTCATCGGTGCCATCCACCCGCACAAGCTCGAAAAACCCACCACGCCCGAGGAATACCGCGGCCACTTCCGGCTGCTGCGTGACGGGCTGGCACAGTGGATGGCCGGCGTCGTCAGCCCCCAGGGCATGCCAAGCTACATCGGGTTTGTTGAGGGTGTAACTTCTGTCCTGGACCACATTCGTGCCAGTTACACCGGCAATGTGCTGCTGGTTTCCAGCGGCGGGCCCATCTCGACCGCAGTGGGCCATGTGCTGGGCACCAGCCCTGAAACCACGATAGAGCTGAACCTGCGCATACGCAACTGCTCACTTACCGAGTTTGCCTTTACGCCCAAGCGGCACATGCTGGTGACCTACAACACCTTGCCGCACCTGGACGCGCCCGAACACGCAAGCTGGATCACTTACGCCTGACAGTGCCCGCGAGCAGCCGGCTTCGTGGTTTTTCCGCCATTGCCGAATCGACCACAAGCAAAGATACTTTGCGGCAACATGACCGCCGCCCTGATGCCCAGTCTTCGTCCTGTCGGAATTCACCTTCACGGTGAAACAACCGGCGCGCTAGCGGCTTCCACCTACAGTTTCCTGGTGCAGCTTGAAAAGCTCGGTCTGCAGGACGCCGTGGAAACCAGTGAGATTTTTCCGGGCTCCACCGCCGCAAGAAGCTTTTGCCTGCCGGAAGGCCTCGCCGCACAATGGGCGCCCGGCCTGGATACCCTGGGCCTGGCGGAACGGCTGCAGCTGGATACGCTGAACGACAGCGAAGACCTGGAACGGGAGATTCTTCTGGCCATGCTGCTCAGCCCGGTCGCCTTTGAATTTCCCAGCCATGCGGAGCTGGCATCGGCAGTGCGCATACGCCGCAACATCGTGCTGGCCGCACGCAAGACTGCACTGGAATTCCACACCACCGAAGTCAACCGGCCGGAGGACTGCTGGGTCTACTCGGAAGACGCTGGCTTTACCGTCAAGCCCGGTCACGCACTGATTCCCGCCCTGGAAAAAGCCACCCAACCCGAGGCCTCGGGCAAGCTGTATTCCTTTTCCTGCTACCGCGCGACCGAATAC
>NZ_JBFUCA010000217.1:0-6648 GCF_056405475.1 Polaromonas sp. P1_G4 | reverse complement strand
CAACACGGCAAACTTGGCGGCGATCATGTCGGCGTCAAACGGCGGCAGGTCGATGTCCCACACATTGATCGTGTCCACGGTGCCCTCGGGATGCGCCTGGCGATAGGCGTCCAGCCAGGCGGTGGCGACGGAAGTTGAAGTGGACGCGGCCTGCATCGGCGAAGCTTCGATATAAACCAGATGGGTCATGGGTTTCTCCACGGATGGGTTGATCAAACAGTGCCGTCCAGCAGGCGCAAGCCCACCATGCCGGCCACCACCAGCGCCACGCAGGTCAGACGCAGTGCCGAGGCGCTTTCGCCCATCCAGAGGATGCCGATCAGCGTCACGCCGACCGAACCTATCCCCGTCCAGATCGCGTAGGCCGTGCCCACCGGCAAAGTCTTGACGGCATGCGTCAAAAAGAAAATGCTGGCGCCGGCCGCGGCCACCCCCAGCACGCTGGGCCACAGGCGCGTCCAGCCTTCGGAAGATTTCAGGAACAAGGCCATTGCGATTTCGACAATGCTTGCGGCGAGTAAATAGAGCCAGGCCATCGGGAGTCTTTCTTTGGAATAACAGGGTTAAAGAGGGTTAAGGATTGATGCGCCTCCAGCTTAGGTTTACGATTACCCATAGGCAAGTACGCACCTTCTGGTAACCATGACAATTCCCGGCGACCCACCCACCGACGCTTCAAATGTGTTTAGCCAGGCCTGCCCGTCGCGGCAAGCGCTGGAGCTGGTGGCCAGCAAGTGGGCCTTGCTGGTGATCCCGGCGCTGGCCGATGGCCCGGTGCGCAACAACGAGCTGATGCGCAAGATCGAAGGCATCTCGCAAAAGATGCTGACGCAAACGCTCAAGGAGCTGGTGCGCAATGGCCTGGTGCTGCGCTTTGACCGCCAGACCGTGCCGCCGCATGTGGAATACCAGCTCAGCGCGCTGGGCCAGTCCCTCAGCGAAACCTTGATCCCGCTGGACAACTGGGCCGAGCGCAACCACCAGAACCTGAAGGCCGCGCGCGAACGTTTTGACGCATCCTTCATCTAGCGCATGGGGGTTAGCCTCATTAGCGGAATCACGTAGCGCCGCGCCTCATGTACGGTCCTATATTGGACCGACACGCCAGCGATGAAAACGACGGCGGCAACAACATGGAGACACATCAAATGAAACACCTCAACACGCGCCGCGGCGCATTGCAGTTCGGCCTCGAGGCCGGCGGCGCACTGGCAGCGGTTTCGGCCTTTCCCGGGCTGCTGCATGCACAGGCCGGCTGGCCCAGCAAACCCATACGCTTGCTGGTGCCCTTCGCGCCCGGCGGCAGCTCGGAGATCGTCGCACGCTCAGCGGCCAACGAACTCACCAAGAGCCTGGGCCAGACGGTGTTTGTGGAAAACAAGCCCGGCGCCAGCGGCAACATCGCCATGCAGGAATGCGCTGCCTCTACCGATGGCCACACCATCATCCTGGGCCACATCGGCACCATGGCGGTCAACCCCTTCATCTTCGACAAACTGCCCTTCGACACCAACAAGGACTTCAAGCCCATCTCGCTGCTGGCCAAGGTGCCCAGCCTGTATGTCGTCAATTCCAGCGTGCCCGCCAACAACCTGAAAGAATTCATCGCGCTGGCCAAGGCCAAGCCCGGCCAGCTCAATTACGGCTCAGCCGGCAATGGCAGCGCCGGCCATCTGGCGTTTGAATATTTGAAGATGGCGACCGGCATTTTTGTGCTGCACGTGCCCTACCGCGGCACCGGCCCGCAGCTGACCGACCTGCTGGCCGGGCGGCTCGAAGCGGCAAGCGTGGGCGCGCCGGCCATCCTCGCGCACATCAAGTCAGGCAAGCTGCGCTGCATTGCCACCGGCACCAAGGAGCGCCTGTCCCAACTGCCCGACGTGCCCACCGTGGCGGAAAGCGGCTACCCCGGTTTTGAAATGACGCAGTGGTACGGCCTTAATGCGCCGGCCAACATGCCGCAGGCCAACATCGACCGCATCGCCGAGGCTTGCAATAAGGCCATGCGCAATCCGCAGGCCACCGAACGCCTGCGCGGTGACACCGCCCAGCCGATCGGCGACACACCGGCGCAGTACGGTGCCTTCATCAAGACCGAGCAGGCGCGCTGGAAAGAAGTGGCGGCACGGGCAAAGATCAAACCCGACTGATTTTGCGCCACAAACGGTCCCACAGGCCTTTTTTAAGCACCAAATACGGCTCCAGCCCAATAGGAATCTGCGCGAGCAGCTATATTTTTCATAGCAGACCACCAACCATGAACTGCCGTCCCGGCTGCGGCGCCTGCTGCATCGCGCCCTCCATCAGCTCCGCCATACCCGGCATGCCCCACGGCAAGCCGGCGGGCGTGCGCTGCGTGCAGCTCGACACCGCCAACCGCTGCCTCATTTTTGGCCAGCCCGAACGGCCTGCGGTGTGCGGGCAGCTCATGGCGTCTGCCGAGATGTGTGGCGCCGACGCGGGAAGCGCGATGGTCTGGCTGGCCCGGCTGGAAAACGACACGCGGCCCGGCCGGCATTGAACCCGCCCTAGCGCGATACGTTGCCCAACGCCTCCAGCCGCGCAGGCGAAACAATTTCAATGCAGCGGTAACCGAGCGCGATGGCGCCACGCTGCACCATCACCTTGAGTTCGACCGACAGCGTTTGCCGGCTGATGCCYAGCATCATGGCCAGCGCCTCCTGCGAAACCCGCACCACCGGCCGCGCCTTCAATGCCATCGTGGCATCGCCGCGCGCCAGCAGCAGCAGGCGGCGCGCCACGCGGGCGCGGGTCGAACGCAAGGCGGCGTCTTCCACCATGCCGTAGAGCGAACGCACGCGCGCCGCCAGCAAGCCGGCAATGGCCCGCGCAAACGGCGCGCCCTGCATCAGCAAGGTAAAAGCCGCCTGCGGCACCACCAGTACCTCCACCGCAGACAAGGCCGTGGCATCGTGCGTGCGCGGCTCGCCATCCATCAGCGAGATCTCGCCGATCCAGTTGCCCGCTTCCAGCACCACCAGAATCGCCTCGCGCCCGTCCTCACGCAGCGAGGAGATTTTCAACAGGCCGCCGAGCAAGCCATAAAAACCGCCGGGCGCATCGCCCTGGCGAAACAGCATTTCACCGGGCCGCAGGCGCAGCACCTCGGCAGAGGCGAGCAGCGCCTGGCGGTCCATCGCCGGCAGCGCGCCAAACCACGGGTTGGCCGACATGCGGGCAAGCAAGGATGGCGGTGAGAGCGGTGAAAGGGGCGAAGGTGTCTTCGGAACGACAGGCATGCGACCAATTGTCAAATTTTTGACAGTTCCCCGTCAAGCACCCACGTATCGTGAGCAGTTCGTGCCGAGAGAGCACCTTTATTCATACACACCACGGAGACCATCCCCATGCATATCCCCTCCCTCAAGGAAGTCGTCAGCGCTGAAGAATGGCAACTGCGCTGCGACCTCGCCGCCTGCTACCGCCTCGTCGCCCTCTACGGCTGGAGCGACCTGGTCTTTACCCACATCAGCGCCAAGCTGCCCGAATCCATTTCCGGCGCGGGCAACCACCATTTCCTGATCAACCCCTACGGCCTGATGTTCGACGAGATCACGGCCTCCAGCCTGGTCAAGGTCGACGGCCAGTGCAACAAGGTCATTGATACGCCCTTCCCGGTGAACCCGGCAGGCTTTGTGATTCACAGCGCTGTGCATGAAGCGCGCGCCGATGCCGGCTGCGTGCTGCACACCCACACGCGCGCCGGGGTGGCCGTGAGCGCGCAAAAGTGCGGCGTGCTGCCCATCAGCCAGCAGTCCACTTTCGTGCTGGCGTCCCTCGCCTATCACGCGTATGAAGGCGTGGCCTTCCGCGACGATGAAAAACCACGCCTGCAGGCCGACCTGGGCAAGGCCAATTTCCTGATGCTGCGCAACCACGGCCTGCTGGTCGTCGGCAAAACGATTGCCGACGCTTTCCTCAGCATGTACACCTTCGAGAACACCTGTCGCATCCAGCTCGACGCGCAGGCCGGGGGCGAACTCACCGAGGTCAACCCGTTGATCGTCAAAGGTGTGGCCGAGGCCATGCGCGTGCAGACCGGCGGCCTGGGTGGTGCTTTTGTCTGGCCGTCACTGATACGCAAGCTCGACAAACTCGACGAAAGCTACAAGTCATGAACGGCTCACCTGTCGTCGCGCAGCTGCTGATCGCGGCGCTCGCGCTGGTCATGCTCGGCCTGGGCATGACCCTGAAGGTCGAGGACTTCACCCGCCTGCTCAAATACCCCAAGGCCGTGGCGGTGGCGCTGGTGCTGCAGGTCATCGTGCTACCAGTCGCCTGCTACGCGATCATCGTGCTGCTGAATGTGCCGCCGCTCTTTGCGGTGGGGCTGATGCTGCTGGCTGCCTCACCCGGTGGCATCTCGGCCAACCTGTTCAGCCACCTCTTCGGCGGCAACGTGGCGATGAACATCTCGCTGACCGCCATTAACACGCTGCTGTCCATCGTCACCATGCCGGTGATCGCCAACTGGGCGATCGACACCTTCGCCAAAACAGGCCAGGTCGTGCCGCTGCAGTTCGGCAAGGTGGTGGAAGTGATCATCATCGTGCTGGTGCCGGTGGCCATCGGCATGTGGCTGCGCATGCGCAAACCCGCCTGGGCCGCACGCAGCGAAAACCCGACCAAGATTTTCAGCATCATCGTGCTGGCCGTGGTGGCCATAGGCGCAGTCGTCAAGGAGTGGCAGTCACTCACCACCACCTTCGCCGCGATCGGCCCGGCGGTATTGGCTTTCAACCTGGTGAGCCTGCTGGCCGGTTACTACGTCTCGCGGGCCACGGGCCTGGACAAACCCATCTCGACCGCCATCAGCTACGAGATCGGCATTCACAACGCAACGCTGGCCATCTTCATTGCGCTGGCCGTGCTGAACAACTTCCAGCTGGCCCTGCCGGCGGCGATTTACTCCTTCAGCATGTACATCACGGCCACGCTGTTCGGGCTGCTTGTGCTGAAGCGCCGCAACGCGGCAGTCATGGCGGCACCTGCGGGCTAAACCGTGACCACGGTCAGCGCGGGCGAATGCACCCCCGTTGAAACGCCAGGCAGGATGTCTCCCTCGGTGATCGAGAGTTCCTTGCGCAGCATCTGCACACCGCCAAAAATGGTGGCAAAGGCCACGTCCTTGGCGTCGCGGCCCGTGCCCACACGCACCAGGCGGTCGATAGGCGCCATGCGTGTCGGGTCAAAAATCACCCATCGCCCCTCCAGCCAGGCTTCAAACACGGCATGGAAATCTTCCGGCGGCTCGTCAAAGTGCACATACCCCACCACCAGCCGTGCGGGAATATTCAAGGCCCGGCACAGCGTGATGCCCAGGTGCGCAAAGTCACGGCAGACACCCGCGCGCTGCACAAACACCTCCTGCGCGGTCGTGGTGGAATTGCTAAAGCCCGGCAAGTAGCCAATCGAGTCGTGAATCCAGGCCTCGATGGCACGCACCCTGCCAATGCCCGGCGGCAAGTGGCCAAACAGCTGCTGCGCGGCACGGCTCATGACGTCGGATTCGCAATAGCGGCTGGGCATCAGGTAGCGCAGCACTTCGTCCGGCACCGCCGTCACAGGGGTTTCGTCCAGGTGCAGAGGCACCGGGGCCGGGTGCAGCTCCACGCGCGCATGGTAGTTCACCGAAAGCACGCCCTTGGGAGCATCCAGGCGGATAAAGCGGTTGCCGCTGCGCTCATCCGAAAAGTTCCGCACCTTCATGCTGGGCGTGATGGTCAGCCGCTCTTCCACAACATGGTGGCCTTCGTGAAAAGCCGCCTCGATGTGAAACAGGAAATGGGCGGGGTGAATGACCTCGTATTCCAGCAACAGATCAATAAGGGTGGTGTGCATAAGCCTGAACCGGTGAAAAGAAACCTTGTGGATGCGTGACGTGCAGTAGCGGCAGGGTTTGCAGGGGATGTGTGTCAGGCGGCCGCGCCGTTAGAGACGTGTGCGGTGGCTGACTTCCCGGTTCTCGGCCGGTGCAAACCAGTTTTTGCAGGTCACAAACACAATGCGGGCCGCGCGCTCCAGCACATCGGCAGACGGTGCAGCCGGCCGGCGCGCACGCAGGCGGTTGATCAGTAAAAACTCGGCAATGCTGGCCTGGAAACCCAGCGGCCGTTTGGGCGCCACACCGGCAGAAGGCGCAGGCAGGCGTGCAGCCTCATTGCCCGGCTGCCGCCACGGGTGGAACAGCCGCTGCCGGAACCGCGCGGCCATGGTGCCGGCCGGCATGTCGGTGCTCGCAGCCATCTACTTCAGTGCTTTCTTTGCAGCGCCTACACCCAGCGCAGCCAGCACGATGAAGATAACCGCGAGGATCAGGAACAGGCCGAACAGAATCTTGGCAATACCGGCAGCACCTGCTGCCACACCACCGAAACCGAGGGCAGCGGCAACCAATGAAATCAGCGCAAAAATAATCGCGTACTTGAGCATGATGGCCTCCAGAAAGTAGCCTCTTGCGCGAATGCGCAGGATGAGGCGTTACGGCGTTACGCACGTCATGGGCATCAAAGTGTGAGGTCAAGGTGAGTCAACGCAGCCCATGACCCATAAGCCGATGCTAAAAGCAGGCGGCGATTTTCCGAATCAGCAGCGCCCGCATGGCCCTGTAGGACAAGGGCGCAGCTC
>NZ_JBFUCA010000216.1:0-6668 GCF_056405475.1 Polaromonas sp. P1_G4 | reverse complement strand
GCGCACCTGAACATCGTCAAGCGTGCGCGGAAAAAGGCCATTGACGACAGCCTGCTCAAGGACGCCACCGCGGTGGATTGGGGCCTGCACGACCTGATGATCGACGCACTGGGCAACGAGCTGATCTCCGAGGTCTACCGCATCAACAGCCTGCGCGTGCGACTGATCAAGCTCGAAGGCTCGACCCTTTCACCCGACGTGCTGATTCCCGCCATGGAAGAGCACCTCTGGTTTATCGACGCCCTCAAGCGGCGCGACGCGCCTGCCGTGATCGAACGCCTGAGCCACCACATTGAAAGCGCGCACCGACGTGTGCTAGGACTGCCGCGGCCCGATATGCCGTGGTCTTTGGAGAACCCTGAATGACGATTTCCCCCGCAGCCCCCAACGCCGCATTCCGCGGCATCTGGCCTGCCCTGCTCACACCGCTCAATGCCGACCTCAGCATTGACCACGCCAAATTTGCCGCCCACTGCAAGCACCTGATTGCCAACGGCTGCCCTGGTGTCACGGCTTTTGGCACCACCGGCGAAGGGCCATCATTCTCTCTGGCCGAGCGCAAGGAAGCCATTGAGCAGCTCATCAAGAACGGCATTCCGGCCGCGCAGATCATGGTGTCAACCAGCTGCGCCGCCCTGCCCGAAACGCTGGAGCTGACGCGCCACGCCGTCAAGGCGGGGGTGCACGGCTGCCTGATGCTGCCGCCGTTTTTCCTCAAGGGCGTGTCTGACCAGGGCGTCATCGACAGCTACCGCTATGTGATCGACGGCATGGCCGGCACGCCTTTCAAGCTGTACCTGTATCACATCCCCCAGGTCACGGGCGTTCCGCTGTCGCACCATGTGATCAGCACGCTCAAGAAGCAGTACCCGGACACCATCGTCGGCATCAAGGACAGCGCCTGCACCACCGCGCACTCGGTCGGCCTGTCCGACGCGTTCATGAAAGACATCACGGTCTACGTCGGTTTTGAACCCGACCTGCCGGAGATGGGCCGCCGCGGCAGCACCGGCGCCATCAGCGGCCTGGCCAATTTCATGCCGCGACTGGTCAAGCGGCTGGTCACAGAACCCGACGCCCCCAGCACGCCCGCCGAACGCGAGCGCGTTGTCGAGCTCATCGGCATGCTGGGCCCCTATTCGCTGATGCCCGCACTCAAGGGGATCATGGCCATGCTGAGCGGCGACAAGACCTGGCTGCGCGTGCGCGCACCGCTGGTGGCTTTGACAACCGACGAATACACGGCGCTGGAAAAAACCATCAGCGCCTTCGGGATTAATACAAAATCCGAGTGACGCCACGCCGGGCTGGTCCCGGTACGGTTTCAATAATTTCACGCGACTTCACGACAAAGTAACGACAAAGGAGACAACATGACAGCTTCCCTCAAAGGTATTTTCCGCCGCAGCCTGCTGGGCACCGCTTCCGCCGTGCTGCTGATGGGCGCCCTGCTGCCCGCCGCACAGGCACAGAACAAGGTCGTGCTGCGCGTTTCCACGCCGGCCGTGCCCGATGACTGGCACGCCAAGATGTGGACCGTCTTCAAGGAGAACCTTGAAAAGAGCGCGCCCGGCGAGTTCGACGTGCAGATCAACCTGAACGCATCGCTCTTCAAGCAGGGCACAGAGCCCGCCGCCATGGCGCGCGGAAACCTTGAGCTGTCGTCGATTTCCGCTTTTGACATCGCCAAACTGGTTCCCGAGTTCTCGATCTTCACGGCCGGCTACATCGTGCGCGACCCGGACCACCAGCAAAAGGTGTTCAACGGCCCCATCGGCACCGAGATGTTCAAGATGGTTTCCGAGAAAATGGAAGTGACGCCGCTGTCCACCGTGTACCTCGGCACACGTCAGGTCAACCTGCGTGAGGCCCGCAACGTCAAGGTTCCCGCCGACCTCAAGGGTGTGAAGCTGCRCATGCCAGGCTCCAAGGAATGGCTGTTCCTGGGTGAGGCACTGGGCGCCACGCCGACGCCGCTGGCCTTTGGCGAGGTCTACCTGGGCCTGAAGACCGGCACCATCGACGGCCAGGACAACCCCCTGCCCTCCGTGCGCGCTGCGAAGTTCTATGAAGTGACCAAGCAGATCGTACTGACCAGCCACCTGGTGGACGGGATCTTCATCGCGATTTCGAACAAGGCTTACAACGCGATGAGTCCGGCGCAAAAGACCAAGGTCAAAGCCGCCGCACAGGCCGCTTCCGCCTACAACAATGAAAACCGCATCAAGGAAGAAGGCCAGCTCGTCGAGTTCTTCAAGAAAGAAGGCCTCACTGTCACCACGCCGGATGTGGACGCTTTCCGCAAAACAGTGCAGACGACTTACCTCAACTCCGAGTACGCCAAGGTCTGGCCCAAAGGCCTGCTTGAGCGCATCAACGCCACCAAGTAAGTCGAGCGGACCACCCTGAAACAACCATGAAAAGCTGGCTCCAAAAAACCGCCAACCTGATTGGCGGCGGACTCTTCCTGACCCTGTTCATCGTGTTCGTGATCCAGATCACGGCGCGTTTTGCCTTCAACAAACCGCTGGCCTGGACGGACGAGGCAGCCGTGATCCTCTATGTCTGGGTCATTCTGTGGGCCGCCGCCGTGGTGGTGCCCGAGCGCGAGCATGTGGTGTTCGACCTGGTCTGGAATAACATGCCCTACCGCGGCCGGCAAGCCATGGCGATTACCGGCAACCTGCTGGTTGGCGGCCTGGCGGCTTGGGGCATTCCGGGCTGCTGGGACTATGTGCACTTCATGGCCCGCGAAGGAACGCCCGTGCTGGGCGTGTCTTTCCAATGGGTTTTCATGCCTTTTGTGCTGCTGCTCGCCGCTCTGGCGGTGCGCTCGGCCTGGGCGATCTGGAACGCGATCCGTGGCAAGGGTCTTGAAGCGGAGCTGCGGATATGACAAGCGCTATCTGGGTATTGGTTGGGGTGCTGGCGGGCGGCATGCTGCTGCGCATGCCCATCGGTTTTTCGATGATCGCGGCGGGCATCGGCTACCTTGCAGTCAAGGGACAGGACATCGGCCTGGTGGCCGAGCAGATCGGCAACGGCCTTTACAACAGCTACGTGCTGCTGGCAGTGCCGCTTTTTGTGTTCGCCGCCAACATCATGAATGCCGGCACAGTCAGTGAACGGATCTTTGACTTTTGCCGCATCCTGGTGGGCCGCTTTCGCGGCGGCCTGGCGCAGGTGGACATTCTGGTCAGCGTGATTTTCTCGGGCATGAGCGGCAGCGCCATCGCCGACGCGGCCGGTCCCGGCCTGGTCACGATTCGCCAGATGCTGAAAAAACCGGAATACACGCGCGGCTTTGCTGGCGCGGTGGTGGTGGCCAGCGCCACGCTGGGCCCCATCATCCCGCCGTCTATCCCCATGGTGATTTACGCACTGGTGTCGGGCGCTTCGGTCGGTGCCCTCTTTCTGGGTGGCGTGGTGCCGGGCTTCCTGATGGCCGGGCTGATGATGGGCGTGGTCGCGGTCATCGCCAAAAAGCGCAACATGCCGCGCGACGAACCTGTGCCACGCTCGGAATGGGCCGGCCTGATCTTTCGTGGTGCGCTGCCGTTGTCGATGCCCATCGTGCTGCTGGGCGGCATTTACTCCGGCATCTTCACGCCGACCGAAGCCGCCGCCGTGGCCGCGCTGCATGCATTGATCCTGGCGGCGCTGGTGTTCCGCGCATTGACGTGGCGCAGCTTCTGGGTCGTGGTGATGGAATCCACACGCGCCAGCGCGGTGATCACCATGATCCTGGCCGGCTCCTTCATGCTCAACTACGCCTTCACCGCCGAAGGCGTGCCGCAGGCCATGGCCGCGTGGGTCGACAGCATGCATTTTTCGCAGATCGGCTTTTTGCTGATGGTGAACGTCATGTTCCTGGTGCTCGGCTGCTTCCTCGATGTGTCAGTGCTGCTGCTGGTGTTTGTGCCCATGCTGCTGCCGGCGGCCAAGCTGCTGGGCGTGGACCTGGTGCACTTCGGCGTGCTGGTCGTGCTCAATATGATGATCGGGCTGATCCACCCGCCCTTCGGCATGCTGCTGTTCGTGACGAAAGCCCTTACCGGCATTCCCATCGGCGAAATGATGAAGGAAGGCTGGCCTTTCCTCGTCATGCTGCTGCTGCTGTTGCTGGCCATGACGTGTTTTCCCCAAATTGTGCTGTGGCTGCCGCAAACCATGGGCTATGGAGCCAAATAAATGAGCGCCAGGGCCAACGAAGACGCCAGTGTCGTTTGCGTTGCCAGCTGGAACGCCGACCTGATCTCCCGCGTCGAGCGGCCCATCGCGCGCGGGGAAACGCTGATGGCCAGCGATTTCAGCATCAGCCCGGGCGGCAAGGGCAGCAATGCGGCAGTGGCTGCTGCCCGACAGGGTGCGCGCGTGGCACTGATCGCACGTATCGGGGACGACGACTTCGGACGCATGGGGATGAAGCTTTGGCATGAGGAAGGCGTCGTCACCACGCACGTCGAACAGGTAGCCGATGAGCGCAGCGGTGTTGCGCAAATCCTCGTCTACGAGGACGGCGACAACAGCATTGCGGTGTATCCCGGTGCCGGCACCGGCCTGGCTGCGCGCCATGCGCAGGCAGCGCATGAGGTACTGGGCGCTTGCCGCGTCGTGATGGCTTCGTGCGAAGTGCCTGCAGACGCCACGCTGGAAGCCTTTCGTCTGGCCCGCGGCGCAGGGGCCATCACCATCCTGAACCCCGCACCTGCGCGACCGCTGCCTGACGAACTTCTGGCGCTGGTCGATGTGCTGACTCCCAATGAAAACGAACTCTACCTGCTGGCCGGTGCAGCGCATGCCGGTTCGGTGGACGACGCTGCCCTGCAGTTGCTCAACCGTGGTACACGCGCCGTGCTCGTCACGCTGGGCGCTTCCGGCTGCCGGCTCTTCCAGGCCGGCAAGCCGCCCGTTTCACTGCCGGGCCGCCGCATGGCCGTGCGCGACACCATAGGCGCGGGCGACACCTTCACCGGCGCGCTGGCCGCCGCGCTGGCACGCGGAGAAATGCTGCCTGCTGCCATGCAGTGGGCCAATGCGGCTGCCGCACTGTCGGTCACGCGGCACGGCGCCATCGATGGCATGCCGTCCTTCGCCGAAGCGGCGGCGCTGCTGGGCTAAATACCGGAATCTGGAAAGAATGGCTGCAGCCCAATAGCAACAGGCGCAAGCAGCTATTAAAACGATAGCAATCGGCAAACTCAAGCCCCGCACCTGTTATTGCCCGAAGTCGTGTAGGCCAATCGCCGCTTTACCGGATATTTACGCGCCTCTTTCAGGCGCTTTATCTGCGCCGCCGAGGCTTGCAGTGATAATTATTGAGCGCCGTCAGGTGGACCCGAGGGCTTTGGCTGCCGGCGCATGAATCACCATCAAACACAAAAAAATGCTGTGCCGGCCCGTCTGGCGCAGCGGGCACCAAGGACAGCTGATGGACCCGAAAGCCGAGACGCCGGAAAGCGGCGCCCCTACCCCATCCCGTAGAAGACTAAGCCGCCGCGCGTCCATCATCGGCAGCGTGATCGCCGTGCTGGCACTGGCCGGCACCGGCTGGCTGGCCTGGCACCTGACCCACCCTTCCACAGACACCCAGACGGGCGGCGGCCCGGGCGGTCCTGGCGGAGCCTTCAGGCGCGGTGCACCAGCCACCACGGTAGGCGTCGCCACGGCCGAGAAGGCCAGCATCCCGATCGTCCTGGAAGCCTTGGGCACCGTCACTCCCCAGGCCACGGTCAGGGTGCGGCCACAGGTTTCCGGCGTGATGGAAAAGGTTTTGTTCAAGGAAGGCCAGATGGTCAAGGCCGGTGAACTTCTGGCCACCATCGACCCGCGCCAGTTTGAAATGGCGCTGATGCAGGCCGTGGGCCAGCGCCAGCGCGACGAGGCGCAACTTGACAGCGCCCGCGTCACCCTGCAGCGCTTCAAGACCCTGCTCGAGCAGGACTCGATTGCACGGCAGGAAGTCGACACGCAGGCTGCACTGGTCAAGCAGCTGGAAGGCACAGTCGTCATCGACAAGGCCAATGAAGGCACAGCGCGACTCAACCTGGGCTACACCCGCGTGGTGGCGCCCGTCAGCGGGCGCGTGGGCCTGCGCACTGTGGACATCGGCAATGTGGTGAGCAACAGCGACGCCAACGGCATTGCGCTGATTACCCAGGTCAGCCCGATTGACGTGGTCTTCTCCGTCCCGCAGGACCGGGCGGGCGAGCTGCAGCAAAACGCCGCTGGAAGCACTGCCATGAAAGTCGTTGCGCTGGACCGCACGCGCACCGCCACCCTCGATACCGGCGTTTTTGCCTCGCTCGACAACCAGGTGGACACCACCACCGGCACCGTCCGGGCCAAGGCGCGCTTTGCCAACAGCAAGCTCACGCTGTTCCCCAGCCAGTTCGTGAACGTGCAGCTGCAGGTCAAAACACTGGAAGACGCGGTGGTGGTGCCCGTCACCGCCGTACGCCTGGGCAGCACCGGGGACTACGTTTATGTGCTGAACGCCGCCGACCGTACGGTGTCCCTGCGGCCAGTGCAGCGCGGCCAGGCCACAGCCGAAAAAATCGTGATCACCTCCGGGCTGAAGGCCGGTGAGCGCGTGATCACCGAAGGCGCCGACCGCCTGAAGGACGGCGCCAGCGTGGTGCTGCCGGGCGACGCGCCCGGCGCCGGCA
>NZ_JBFUCA010000215.1:0-6678 GCF_056405475.1 Polaromonas sp. P1_G4 | reverse complement strand
CATTTCTGCTGCGCTGCTGGTGTTGCTGCTGATCGCCGCCACCGTGGCGGGTTTCTATATTTACCGGACCTTCCCGGCACTCGACGGTGAACTCCAGGCCGCGGGCTTGCGTGGCTCCGTATCGGTTGCCCGTGACACCGCGGATGTCACCCACATCAAGGCTCAGTCGCCCCACGACGCCTGGTTTGCCCTAGGTTATGTCCACGCACAGGAGCGTGGCTGGCAGCTTGAGTTCAACCGGCGGGTCATGCACGGTGAACTGTCCGAGGTGTTTGGCCCGGCCACACTTGAAACCGACAGGTTGCTGCGCACCCTGGGTGTTGTGCAGGCCGCCGAGCGCCAATGGCAGAACCYGCCGGCCGAGGGGCGCGATGCGATGCAGGCCTACAGCGATGGTATCAATGCTTTTTATCAGGGCTCTTCGCAGGCGCTGTCTCCCGAGTTCCATATCGTGGGCGTCAAACCCGGAGGCCTTTCCGGCAAAGCCTGGTCTCCCACTGACAGCGTCGCATGGTCGCTGATGATGGCGCTGGACCTGGGGGGCAACTGGGGCACCGAGTTCGCGCGCCTGTCGGCGGCCCGGCTGCTGAAGCCCGCAGAACTCCAGCAGTTGTTTCCGCCTTACCCAGGCGAACAGCCTGCCTCGAAAGTGGACTTTGCCAAGCTGTATGCGGGCTTGGGCGTGTACCGGTCTGATCTTCCGGATGCTACGAAAAAGATAGCTGCTGGCGCTGGTAAATCAAGGGCTGGAGGCCTGTTTTATCAGAAACCTTCGCCATTAAACGTCATTGCGCTGGCCTCTGACATCAACGACTGGGCTTTGGCGCTCGGCGACGTGGGAGGTAAAGGTTCCAATAACTGGGTTGTGGCGGGCTCTCACACCAGCACCGGCAAGCCGCTGCTCGCCAACGATCCGCATCTGGGACTTTCGGCGCCGGCGGTCTGGTATTTCGCGCGGCTGCAGGCACCTGAAGGCAAGACAGCCAACGGCGTGAGCGCGCTTGGGCTGGACGTGATTGGCGCGACATTGCCTGGCTTGCCCTTTGTGGTGATGGGGCATACCGGAAAGGTGGCCTGGGGCTTCACCAACACCGCCCCGGATGTGCAGGATTTGTACCTGGAGCAGGTCAATCCCGCCAATGCGCAGCAGTACCGCGTACCCCATGCTGGCGGCGCAAACGCCGACATGGCCTGGGAGGACTTCAAGGTTCGTAGCGAGACGATCAAGGTGAAGGGTCAACCCGATGTGGTGCTCAATGTACGAGAAAGCCGCCACGGTCCCGTTCTCAGTGACGTCCAGAAGTCGCACGCCGACCTGCTTGATATCCGCAAATATGTGATCGCGTTGCGCTGGAGTGCCCTTGATGCCGACAACCAGACCGTGCTGGCAGGCCTGCGCGCCAATCGGGCGCAGTCTGCCCAGGAGTTGCTTGCGGCATTTTCGGCCTATCACTCGCCCATGCAAAACGTCGTGACCGCGGATGTTTTCGGCCAGACCGGTTTCAAGGCGGTCGGCAAGGTGCCGCTGCGAAAACCCGATAACGACATCCTAGGGACCGCGCCGTCACCCGGCTGGGAAGTGCGATACGACTGGGCAGGCTGGGTGCCTTATGCGCAGACGCCCGAGGCTGCCAATTCGGCGATTGAGGCCAAGGGCTGGTGGTCTACAGCGAACCAGCGCATTTCGCCACCTGCTTATCCCTTCTTCATGGGGCAGGACTGGACCGTGCCTTACCGCTACAACCGCATTGAGCAATTGCTGGCTGCCACACCCAGGCACACCATGGAGTCCATGCAAAAAATACAGGGTGACCAGTTCTCGGCGGCCACAGTGCGGCTCTTGCCTTTCCTGCAGAAAACGCTGTCGCAGTCTTCCGCCCATCCATTGGCAGAAGCAGTACGCCGCAGGATGGCGGGATTTGACGGGGCCATGCGTGCCGACCACGCGGCGCCGCTGGTGTTTGCCGCGTGGGCAGACGAGCTGACACGGGGCATCATCGGTGCAAAACTGGGTGAGCCCGCGTTCAAGACCCTTTACGGCAAGCGCCATTTCAGGAGCACGCTGGAAGACATTCTCGAGCACAACGACACCGGATGGTGCGGCACCGCTGGTTGTGCGGCGCAGTCTGCTGCTGCGCTGAACCGGGCGCTGGATCGCCTCCAGGCAGCCTATGGGAACGACGTAGAGGCCTGGAGCTGGGGCAGGGCGCACTTCGCGCTGTCTGCCCACAAGCCATTTGGCAACGTGCCCTGGCTCGCACAATTTTTCGATGTCCGCGTTCCCACCGGTGGGGACACCTTTACCGTCAACGTGGGGCAATACTGGGCGACCGGGGACGCGGCGCCTTTCGCCAACCGGCAGGCCGCTTCTTTGCGGGCCGTGTATGACCTCGCAGACCTGGAGAACTCACGCTTCATTTACCAAACGGGGCAAAGCGGCCTTGTGTTTTCCGGACGCTATCGCGACATGAAGGAGCGCTGGGCCGCAGTGCAATACCGGCCGTTGCAGATGAACCCGTCAACCTACGTGCACCGGCTCACGCTGAATCCCTGAAGGGCTTTGAAGTCTCACGCCGGGATGGCGTCGACATTCAACCGGTCCCAGTGGCGATGCAGGGCGATGGCTGCCATAAAGTCCTGTGAAACCTGCCCCTCAGTCACTTTGCGTGCATCGGCAATCAGGACTCCTGGCGTCGGCACTTGGATCAGCTCCGGGTCTTTGCCCAGGCTGAAACCCAGGGTGCTTAACAGCTGGACGCCATCGTTGATGGCGCAAATCGTTTTGCAATGCTTGTAGGCCTCCAGCACGAAATGCACAGCTTCGCCCATGGCGGCCAGGGTGCCTATGCTGTCGCCTCCCCCGGGGATCAGCACTGCGTCGAACATCACGGAGGGCATATTCGTGAAAGTATGGTCCACCGCAAGCTGCCGGCCGGACGAAGTGCTGACTGTGCCGAGGTGTGGCGCGACGAGTTTGCACAGCGCACCGGCGTCCAGGAGGTCTTGCTGGATGCGCTTGAGGGCTGCGGCTTCGACGCCGTCCGCTACCAGGATGGCCACTTTGCGTGTCTTGACGCTGCCGCCGGTGCGGCCCACCATGCGCAATGCCGGGTCTTCCTCGATCTTGCTAGTCATGCGGTAATCCCGGAAACCCAGCCTGCCGGATGCGGCCTTGGGATCCGGCGGATTGATGCCCAGCGGGGTTGCCACACGGGTTGCCAGTTTCAGGTCCACATGGGCCAGGTTGTCCACCATGCGCTGGCGGATTTCAGGGACCTCCACCTTGGAGAGCTCAAACCGGAATGCCGCAACGATATGGTCTTTTTCCACCGCGCTCTGGCTGTTCCAGAACAGTGCCGCCTGGGAGAAATGATCGTCGAATGAAGGGCTGCGGCGCCTGATTTTGGGTGGCTCTACCTGTTCTGGGTATGACTGGAAGCCATGCGCTCCGCCATCGATCCTGAACTCTGTCCCATTGCCCAGCGTATTGGGCTCATACGCTACCCGTCCTTTGCTGATCGCCTGGCGGTGCATGCCGTCGCGCTGGAAGTTGTGCATCGGGCAGACGGCGCGGTTGATCGGAATCTCGTGGAAATTGGCGCCGCCCAGGCGTGACAGCTGCGTGTCCGTGTAGGAAAAAAGGCGGCCCTGCAGCAGCGGGTCATTGGAAAAATCGATGCCCGGCACCAGGTGGCCAGGGTGGAATGCCACCTGCTCGGTTTCAGCAAAGAAATTGTCGGGATTACGGTTCAACACCATCTTCCCGATGATCTGCACGGGCACCTGTTCTTCCGGGATCAGTTTGGTCGGGTCCAGGATGTCGAACCCCAGCTCGTCCTCCTTGCCTTCGTCCACGATTTGAACGCCCAGCTCCCATTCGGGAAAATTGCCGCTTTCGATGGCCTCCCATAGGTCGCGCCGGTGAAAGTCAGCGTCTTTGCCGGCAATCTTCTGGGCTTCATCCCATGCCAGTCCGTGAACGCCGAGCTTGGGTTTCCAGTGAAACTTCACAAAGTGCGAATCGCCACGGGCATTGATAAAACGAAATGCATGGACACCGAAGCCCTCCATCATGCGGAGGCTGCGCGGTATAGCGCGGTCTGACATGGCCCACATCAGCATGTGTGTGGTTTCGGGCATCAGCGAAGCAAAATCCCAKAAGGTGTCGTGGGCACTGGCCGCCTGGGGCATTTCATGGTGCGGTTCGGGCTTGACTGCATGGATCAGGTCTGGAAACTTGATGGCATCCTGGATAAAGAAAACGGGAATGTTGTTGCCGACGAGGTCGTAATTTCCCTCGGAGGTGTAAAACTTCACGGCAAACCCGCGCACGTCACGCACAGTATCCGCCGAGCCCCTGGAGCCGGCCACGGTAGAAAACCGCACAAATACCGGCGTTTCCACGTCCGGGTCCTGGAGAAAGGCGGCGCTGGTGTATTGCACCATCGACTTGTAGGGTTTGAAGTACCCATGTGCAGCGGAGCCTCGTGCATGGACAGCGCGTTCCGGAATGCGTTCGTGGTCGAAATGGGTAATCTTTTCGCGAAGGATGAAATCCTCCAGCAGGGTAGGGCCACGACCGCCCGCCTTCAGCGAGTTATGGTTGTCCGGAATCTGCAGGCCCTGATTGGTGGTCAGGGCCGCGGCAGGGCCGGTAGAAAATCCCTCAAGCTGCGACTTTTTGTCTTTTGCACCTTCCGCATTTCGGCCAGGGTTGATAGCGTTGCGCTTGGATGGCGGCATGAAAAGTCTTTCTTCTTAAAAGATGGCGTCAGGGGCGGGTGAAAGGAGGGTGCGCCTGGGGCTTTTGGTAGCAGGCGGGCCGGCGGTTTGGCCGGCGCAATATGGCCGTCACGTATCGAGCAAACCTTCCAGCCCCTTCACGCAGGCCAGCAGTGCCAGTGCGGCAACGGTGCCGGCCAGGCACCAGCCCATGAGTTCCTGAAATGCGTCAGCAAGGCCATCGGGCAACAGCATTGAACACAAAAACAGGCTTGCTGCGCAGACCAGTGCGGTGAGAAATGCATGGACGAGGTCGATATCCCGGGGGCTTGCATGAATTCGCCAGGCGGTGAGCAATCCTGCTGCCATGCCTGCCAAAAGTCCGCCCATCAGTTTCATGGTGATTCCCCGTGTGGTTTGCGCTCCACCGGTTGTGTCCCGGTGTCGTTGTCTGGTGCATAGACCATACGGGCCGGCAGATCCATATTCAGTAGCCGGATGCCGGTGCACCCTGTAAGGCCTTTCTTCTCCTTGCGTAAGACATGGCTTACCGTTTTAGCGTGTGCAAAGTGTTCATGTAGACGTCAGGTTTTAGGCGCCTTGGCGGCGCGCTGGCCTTTTCTCCTACACGGGCATGCTCGTCCCTCCGGCAGAAACCGGAAGACGCTTCGCTTAAATTTGCAGCCATGAAAGACATCCAGGCCCAGTTACAGACGGGGATACGCCGATGACGTTGCCAAAAATGAAAACCTATGTCGTAGAGGACAACCCGACCATCCGCGAAAACCTGATCAGTACGCTGGAAGAACTCGCTCCGGTAGAAGCGGTTGGCACGTCTGATACTGAAGAGCAGGGGGCAGAGTGGTTGACGCGCAATGACGCGCAATGGGATCTGGCCATCGTCGACCTCTTTCTCAAGAAAGGAAGCGGTCTCGGGGTGTTGCAGGCTTGCCGCGCCCGCAGGCCGCTTCAAAAAATAGTGGTATTCAGTAACTACGCAACACCCGAGATGCGCAGGCGCTGTGCGGAGTTGGGTGTCGATGCGGTATTTGATAAATCGACTGAAATTGACTGCCTGCTTGCTTACTGCGTGACTCAAAGCCAAAAACTGGACCAGGTTGCGAATGACGAATCCGCGCTCCAGCGAGCCTGAAGGAGGACGGCATGAACGAATCCGCAGTGTTAACGGGCCAGTCCACAGAGGACGCTGTTTACCGTTCCGGTGCAGGTCCACGCAAGCTGTCAGAAGATGTTTTTCCGTCTGCCGAAGAGGCGGTATTGGCGGAGCAAGCCCATGGAACAGGTGGTTTTTCGTCCGACAACCAAGCGACCCGACCGCTGGTAGCTCGGGCCAACGACAAGCGAGCCCCCCTTATGGGTTCTATTCGGACCCAGGTCGCGGAATACCCGTGCCGTTCGGCATTGATGGCCGCCGCCGCCGGCGCCTTGGCCATGATCGTGCTGCGATCACAGTTGCGTCGCCGCGCCGGTTCGCACTTGCCACGCTGGATCAGATAACTCCCTGGCCCCGGAGCATCCAATGCGACTTCATGTTCCCGTTCCGGAACCCAGTCCCGGCACCCCGGGCATCCATATTCCCACCGAGGTGCCGCCGGTGATTATTCCGCCTGCGCCTGGCACGCCCCCGGAGGTCAATGATCCACCGCCGGAGCCGACGCTACCGATTCGCGAGCCGGCGACCAACGTGCCACCGCAGGCGGTTTAACCATAGCTCTGGCTGTGCGGGCACTCGTCGGCACAGCCTACAGGGCGGCCTGCTGCCGCTGGTATTCAGCCCTTTTCATGGTGAGATAAGTGTTCTTGTCTACTTCATGAAGCTGCCGCGCGTACTGCTCCGTGGCATCAAACCAATACAGCATGCGCGCTTCAAGTTGCTGCGCGGCTGGTTTGTCCACAGCGGCGAGGTAGGCTTCAATCGCCAGGTAGTAACGCATG
>NZ_JBFUCA010000214.1:0-6686 GCF_056405475.1 Polaromonas sp. P1_G4 | reverse complement strand
AGGCAGATGGGGGCCGACGTCGTGATTGCTGTCGACATCTCCAGCCCGCCCGAAGCCAACCTCGCCGGCGACACGTTGCAAATCCTGCTGCAGACTTTTGCCATCATGGGCAAAAGCATCAACCAGTACGAACTCAAGGATGCCGATGTCGTGGTCCGTCCGTCGCTTACGGGCCTGAAAAGCGCCGACTTCTCTGCGCGGCAGCGCGCCATCGATTCAGGCCGTGCGGCCATGTTGGCCGCGTTGCCACAGCTGAAGGCAAAGCTGGCCGCAGCGGGTGTGGCGATGGCAAGGTAGCTGCTATTGATTTGATAGCTGCTAGCGCTCGTCCCTATTGGGTAAAACGCCTGAATAGCTTAAATCGGGATGCGCCGGACAAAAAAAAGCCCAATCTTGCGACTGGGCTTAACTGGATCCGTGAAAATGAATTTCGAATGGATCCGAGGAGACAAGCGGTCTGGAATCGTGCTGTTACGCAAGGTTCCGGGATCAGGCTCCGGTCGTTCCCGCAGAAATGCGGGAACAATGAATAACAATTAACGCTTCTTGGAAGCGGTTTTCGTGGCGCTCACTGCGGATGCAGCCACGGTGTTGAAGTTGGCTTCAGCCATTTCGCTGGCTTGCTTGACAGCCTTTTGCATGGATTCGAATGCGTTATTCGCGGCAGCAACAGCGCTCTTCATCACGGCAACGGCGGTTTCGGAACCGGCTGGCGCATTTTTGGCAGCGTTGTCGACCAGGCCGACAAACTTCTTCTGTGCATCAGCAGTTTGGCCTTCCAGGGTCTTGCCCAGTTCAGCACCGGCAGCCGAAGCGATGTCATACAGGTGACGGCTGTAAGCAGCGGTCTTTTCAGCCAGGGGCTGGACCAGGCCGGCTTGCAGGGCCATCAGTTCTTGCGCGTCTTTCACGCCCATCACGGCTTGTGCGTGGTTGGCGGTTTCGGCAAGGGCAGCCTTGGTGGCTTGCACGTTCAGTTCGACCAGCTTTTCAACGCCTTCGAAGGCTTTGTGGGTCAGACCAAACAGGGTTTCGATGTTGGCTTTGTGGGAGGCCATGATTTGTTCAGCGGTCAGCATAATTAATCTCCAGATATAAGTTAATGAGTCGTCGGGTCAATAGTTGCGTTGCGCTGAATTGCTGMACTGCAACATGACCCTAAGTATAGGCATTGGCCGAGGCATTGCAAGCAGTTTTTGTTGCACTGCACCATTTTAGATGTCGGGCCCTATTTGCACCCCGAAAACAGAATTCAAAAGCATTCAAAAGTCCACGATTTCCGGTGCTGGGTACTACATGCCCGTCGCTGCTGCTTCAGGCCACAATCGTTGAAGCCCTTCCTCGCTTCTCATCTTGCAAGCTTTTTACGCCGACAACTTCGTATTGCCGCTGCCGCTTGGGCACCGTTTTCCCATGGCCAAGTACCGGCTGTTGCGCGACCGCCTGGTCAACGAACTGTCGGCCGTTCGAATGGCGCAGGCACCGGCCGCCACCGATGGTGAGCTCGCCCTTGTTCACACGCCCGCCTATATAGATGCGATCATGCACGGCACCTTGCCGGCGCCCGCGCAGCGCGAGATCGGCTTTCCCTGGAGCCTGGGCATGGCCGAGCGTGCGCGCCGCTCTGCCGGCGCCACCGTTGCAGCGGCCCGCGTGGCGATGGGGCCAGGGGGCAAACGGGGCGAGGGCGTTGCAGCCAACCTGGCCGGAGGTACGCATCACTCGTATGCCCACAAAGGCGGCGGCTTCTGCGTTTTCAACGATGCGGCGGTGGCCGCCAGGCTCATGCAGGCGGAGTGGGCGCGGCTGCACCGCCACGAGCGCAAACCGCTGCAGGTCGCCATCATCGATCTGGATGTGCACCAGGGTAACGGCACTGCCAGCATCTTTGCCGCGGACACCAGCGTGTTCACGCTGTCGTTGCATGGGCAAAAGAATTTCCCGTTTCGAAAAGAAGCCAGCGACCTCGATGTGGACTTGCCGGACGGCTGCGGCGATGCAACCTATCTGCAGGCGCTGGAGCATGCGCTTGACGAGCTGGAGCGGCGCTTTGAGCCGGGGCTGGTGCTGTTTCTGGCGGGCGCCGATCCGTACGTGGGCGACCGGCTGGGACGGCTGGCCCTGAGTTTTGACGGTCTGGAGGCGCGCGACCGGCGCGTCTTCGACTGGGCCTGGCAGCGCCGCATCCCGCTGGCGTTTTCCATGGCGGGTGGCTATGGCATCAACATCGACGAAACCGTGCAGGTGCAGATGAACACCTACCGGGTGGCGCTTGAATACTGGAAGCGCTGGAATCCGTAGCGGGGGTGATCCAGCGGGGATTGCTGCTACATTGCCAGGGCCATCCTAGGTGGCCAGGAAGTAAAACAAGCTAATAACAAACAAAAATATGCAGCCACGCTCCGGGGAATCCCAGAAAAATACCGCAGCCCATGCTGCCCACGCTCTTCGCGTGCTGGTGTTAGGCGGCACCGGCTTCATTGGCCGCCATGCCGTGGCGGCGCTGCACGCGTCGGGCGCGCAGGTTTCGATCGGCAGCCGCCATCCTTCGCGCCACGAAGAGGCCTATCCTTTTGCTGTCTTGCGCGCTGCGCGCTTTGAGCAGCTGTTACAGCCCGATGCGTGGACAACCCTGCTGAAAGATGTGGACGTGGTCGTCAATTGCGTGGGCATCCTTCGCCAGCGGCCGAATGAGTCGTATGACCATGTGCATCACCGCGCGCCAGCGGCGCTGGCCGTCGCTTGCGCCGGCGCCGGCATTCGGCTGATTCATACCTCGGCCCTGGGCTTGCACGCAGGCGCCAAAAGCCGGTTTTTGTCGAGCAAGCTGCTGGGTGAGCACACCATCGCGGCGTCGGGCAGCGACTACGCCATCGTGCGGCCGTCCTTGCTCGACGGCGAGGGCGGCTTTGGTGCCCGCTGGCTGCGCGGCTTGTCGCGCTCGCCGGTGCAATTTATTCCGCGCGGTGCGCGCGGCGGTATTGCGGCGATGGCTGCCACCGATCTTGGGAAAGCGTTTGCTGCGCTTGCGGCTCTTTCCTCCCTGGCTGGTCACCGCGAGGTTGAACTCGGCGGCACCCGCCGATACGGCTACGCGGAGTATTTGCGTGAGCTTCGCGCCGACTACACCCGCACCCGCGCGCTGCAAATTCCGTTGCCCAACTGGGCGGCACGCCTGGGCGCGCATGTATGCGACGTCCTGCACTTTTCGCCTTTCTCGTATGGGCACTGGATATTGCTGCAGCGGGACAACGTGCCTTCACCCAATCGTTTGCCGGAATTGCTGGGGCGCGAGCCGCTTCCGATCAGACTTCCCTGCAGCCCAGTTATTCATCCAAAAGCCCACCCTGAGTCCGGCCAGGTTCACGCTGGCAAAATAGGTTCTCATGACCTCCCCGACACGCCCGCAGGCTGAAGCCCGCAGCGCCTATAAAGCCTTTCGCGACATCGGCACCCGATGGTCCGACAACGATGTTTACGGTCACGTCAACAACGTCGTCTACTACAGCTGGTTCGATACCGCCGTCAACGGCCTCCTGATTGAACGCGGCGCCATCGACATCCACACCGGCAGCGTGATCGGCCTGGTGATCGAAACCCAATGCAACTACTTCGCGCCGCTGGCCTTTCCGGAGCCGRTGGTCGCGGGCATCCGCGTGGCACACGTCGGCTCGTCCAGCGTGCGCTACGAAGTGGCCCTGTTCCCCGGCGATGAGGGTGCATCGTGCGCGGCCCGGGGCCATTTCATCCATGTGTATGTCGACCGCGTCACGCGCCGGCCGGCGCCACTGCCCCCCGAACTGCTTTCTGTACTGGAGACCCTCTGATGACCCAGGCACTGCCCGTGCTTCCCTATATCACCCCGCGCCGAGCAGGCGATGCACGCAATGCGGTGGATGAAGCCATCGTCAGCCGCCAGTCGATACGCCAGTTTTTACCCAAACCGGTGCCGCGCGAGACCATTGCCCACCTGCTGGAAGTAGCCAGCCGCGCGCCTTCAGGCACCAACACACAGCCCTGGAAGGCCTATGTGCTGCAGGGCGCGAGCCGCGATGCGTTGGTCGGCAAAGTCTGCGAGGCCCATGACGCGATATACGCCAACCCCGCACTGGCCGCCGACTACAAAGAGGAATACGACTACTACCCTGAAAAGTGGGTCTCGCCCTATATCGACCGCCGTCGCGAAAACGGCTGGGGCCTCTACGGACTGCTGGGAATCACCAAGGGCGACAAGGACAAGATGCATGCACAGCACCATCGCAACTTCCAGTTGTTCGACGCGCCTGTGGGCCTGATGTTCACGCTGGACCGCGTGATGGGCCGGGGTTCACTTGTGGACTACGGCATSTTCATGCAAAACCTCATGGTGGCCGCGCGCGGCCTGGGCCTGCACACCTGCCCGCAAGCGGCCTGGAACGGGTTTTCCCGGATCATCCTCCCGCACATCGGCGCGGGTAGCGACGAAATGCTGGTGTGCGGCATGGCGCTGGGTTATGCCGATGACACGGCGCTCGTCAACACATTCCGTACGCCACGGGTGCCGGCTTCGGAATTCACCACATGGCTTGATTAGGCGCAGCGCAGTTGCATCTCCGTACGCGCCAGCTAGTTTGGGTGTTGCGGGTAAAGTCAGGGATTCGCGAAAAGACGCGATTTCTTTTTGCCTGTTTGGGCTCTGTTTTTTTGTTTCACCTGTTTTAGAAGGACCTCACAATGAATCTCACCACCACACCTTCCGGCCTGCAATACGAAGACACCGTGCTGGGCACCGGTGCCATCGCCAAGGCGGGGCAACATGTCAAGGTTCACTACACCGGCTGGCTCTATAACAACGGCGTCCAGGGCGCCAAGTTCGACTCCAGCAAGGACCGCGGCCAGCCGTTCGAGTTTTCCCTTGGCGCAGGGCAGGTGATCCGCGGCTGGGACGAAGGCGTGCAAGGCATGTCGGTGGGTGGCACCCGCCGCCTCGTCATTCCGGCGGAGCTGGGCTACGGTGCGCGCGGCGCCGGCGGCGTGATTCCACCGAACGCCACTTTGCTGTTTGAAGTGGATTTTCTCGGTACCTGAGCTGGCGCGAGTTGAAGAAGGCCCCGGTGCGGCATTGGCGCCGGGCCTGTTCACCTGATTAACCGCCAAGGCGCCCTGGCGCCGCGGCCCTCAAGCGATCCCCATGATCATCACCAGCCTGCTAGACACCGACTTGTACAAGTTCACCATGATGCAGGTGGTCTTGCACCAGTTTCCGGGCGCCGAGGTGGAATACCGCTTCAAGTGCCGCAACGCCGGTGCTCCGGGTATTGGTGATCTGGCGCCCTATGTGACCGAGATACGGGAAGAAATCCGTGGCCTGTGCAGTCTGCGCTTTCAGGATGCCGAGCTGGCTTACCTCAAGGCCATGCGCTTCATCAAGAGCGATTTTGTCGACTTCCTCGGCATCTTCCGGCTCAATGAAAAGTACGTCAGCGTCACGGCCTTGCCTTCGGGCGAGATCGACGTGTCCATCAAGGGCCCCTGGCTGCACACCATCCTCTTCGAGATTCCGGTGCTGGCCATCATCAATGAGGTCTATTTTCGCAACACGCAGAAGAAGGCGGACCTGGTCGAAGGTCGCAAGCGCCTGGAGACCAAAATTGGCGAGTTGCAGACGCAGGGCCTGCGAACGCTCAAGATCGCCGATTACGGCACACGCCGCCGGTTTGGCAAAGCCTGGCACGAAGAAGTGCTGCGCACCCTGGTGACGCGGCTGGGCACGGGGGTGGGTGGCCAGTTCGCCGGCACCAGCAATGTGCTGTTTGCCATGAAGCTCGGGCTGACGCCGTTAGGCACCATGGCGCATGAATACCTGCAGGCCTGCCAGGCGCTGGGGCCGCGTCTGCGTGACAGTCAGGTCTTTGGCTTCGAGTCATGGGCCAAGGAATACCGGGGCGACCTTGGGATCGCGCTGTCGGACGTTTACGGCATGAGTGCCTTCCTGCGCGATTTCGACATGTACTTCTGCAAACTGTTTGACGGCGCGCGACACRACAGCGGCGACCCGTTCCAGTGGGGCGAGCGCATGCTTGCGCACTACACCAAGAACCGGGTCGACCCGCAGACCAAGACGCTGATTTTCAGCGACGGCCTGACGGTGCCGCGCACCATCGAGCTGTTCCAGCAGTTCAGGGGGCGTTGCCAGCTGGCCTTCGGGATCGGCACCAACCTCACCAATGACCTGGGCTATGAGCCGCTGCAGATCGTCATCAAGATGATCCGCTGCAACGGCCAACCCGTGGCCAAGCTGTCTGACACACCTTCCAAGAACATGTGCGACGACGAAAAATACCTGGCATATTTGCGGCAGGTGTTTGAAATCGCCTCGCCTGCATAATCGACAGCCTACCTGGCTTATCTTGAAAACCCGCGCGTGACTATTGCAGGCGTTCCCCTAGATTTCGTATTGTTTGGCCTGACGCTGCTCGGCGTTGCAGTGTTCCACCATCACACGCTCAAGGTGGCGTTGGCGGGCCTGGCGGTCATCACGCTTTACAAGCTCGCGCTGGGTGATTTTTCAGGCGTGCCTGGTATCGGCGGCCTGCTGCAATTGCTCGCGCACGAGTGGGTGACGCTCGGCAACTTGCTGGGCCTGTTACTGGGTTTTGCGCTGCTGTCCGATCATTTTGAAAAGAGCGGTATCCCCGCACTGTTGC
>NZ_JBFUCA010000213.1:0-8217 GCF_056405475.1 Polaromonas sp. P1_G4 | reverse complement strand
CGCGCCGCAGACGGCGGGTTCAGGTAACGCCAGTCGTAGTGGGTTTCCTGTTTCAGCGCATAGGGTGTGACCTTCATTGGCTTGCCCAGCATTTTGCGCACCTGCTCCATGCGCATACCGGGCTGCACCTTGGCAAAATTTTGCGGTGTCAGCACCTGCCGCAGCGCGCTCATCCTGCCGTCTGCACCTATCGTGATCATGTAGTTGACCTTGCCCTCCGGCTGGCGGTTGTATTCGAAGGTGCGGGCGCCCGGCGCCGCCGCAGCGCCGGGCTGCGGCGTTTCGGCCATGTCGGCCGCTTCCCACACCTTCTCGGGCTCGCCAAAGCGGGCGCGTACATCGGCTTCCGTGGCCACGCCTTCTTCCAGTTCGGCAATGCGCTGCGCGTCGCACGCCACCAGGCCCAGGACAAATGAGAGCAGACCCGTACAGATGAACGTCCTGACGGAAAAAAGTGCTGAAAAGCCCGTTCGGGCCGGTGCGAAGGAGGGTGGGAAAGGTGGTAACAAGGAGCGCAAGGCAGACCCCGGTAAAATCAGCCAACTATACGATTCAGGCAGTTTAGACCCATGTCCCTCCTCAACTTCTTCCGCCGCTCCGACTACACCTCCGATACCACGCAGTTCATCGACCAGCTGAAGGCCAACAAGCCCACGCTGGAAGCCGAGCAACGCGCCGGGCGCGCGCTGTTGTGGGACAAGAACCTGAACCGCACCGAGCAGGCGGAATACGGCGAGGCCAAGGTTCCCCAGCAGCCTTACGTGTACGGCACCAGCAGCCACCCGAACGGAAAATAAGGGCCGAACAGGCTTTCAGCCCTTGCAGGACGAGCGCAAGCAGCTATCTTTTTCATAGCAAATCTTTAACGCGCACCGCTTCGGCCTCTTTCATGTCTCAAACCCCCTTTTCACCGTCCCCCCAGGAGCTGCCGCCGGCCGCCGGGCAGGAGCTGTCCGCAACCCTGAGCCCGGACATGCCCGCCGTGATCGACCAGGTGGCGCTGGCGCGCCTCTATGGCGAGCCGCTGTTTGCCATGCCGCACGACCTGTACATCCCGCCGGATGCGCTGCAGGTCTTCCTGGAGGCGTTTGAAGGACCGCTGGACTTGCTGCTGTACCTGATCCGCAAGCAGAACTTCAACATCCTCGACATCCCGATGGCGGCGGTCACGCGCCAGTACCTCACTTATGTCGACGAAATCCGCAGCACCAACCTGGAACTGGCGGCCGAATACCTGCTGATGGCGGCCATGCTGATTGAGATCAAGTCGCGCATGCTGCTGCCGCCCAAGAAGGTGGCGGAAGGCCAGGAGCCGGAAGACCCGCGCGCCGAGCTGGTGCGTCGCCTGCTCGAGTACGAGCAGATCAAGCTGGCCGCCCACAAGCTCAACGAAGTGCCGCAGTTCGGCCGGGATTTCCTGCGCGCGCAGGTGTATGTCGAGCAATCACTGCAGCCGCGCTTTCCCGATGTGCACATCGTGGACCTGCAGGACGCCTGGCGCGACATTGTCAAACGCGCCCGCCTGGTGCAGCACCACGTCATCTCCAGAGAAGAACTCTCGGTGCGCGAGCACATGAGCATCGTGCTGCGCAAGCTGCAGGGCCGAAAGTTCCTCGAATTTGAAGACCTGTTCGACGCCACGCGCGGCATGCCGGTGCTGGTGGTGACCTTTATCGCGCTGCTGGAGCTCTCCAAGGAAGGCCTGCTGGAAGTCACGCAGGCCGAGGCTTTCGCACCCATCTATGTGCGGCTGGCTTACACCCCAGCCTAAATATTGCCCCCACGGTTCAATGGAGCCCCACGGTCGCTCACTGCGTGTAGCTCCCTGCCCCCGAGGGGCCGCTCCGCCTGCGGTCTGGCAAAGCCAGTCCCGCGGCTCCTGCTTGGCTGGATAGTCCACTCCGCCAGGACCTGATTTCATTTCAACGATGAATGAGTTTCCATGACCGCTGAGAGCCTGGGTTCACACAACTTCGACGTCCTCATCATCGGCAGTGGCCTGGCGGGCCTGTCTGCCGCGCTGCTGCTGGCACCTGGCCGGCGCGTGGCGGTGGTGACCAAACGTGCGCTTGGCGACGGGGCCAGCGGCTGGGCACAGGGCGGCATGGCTGCCGTGCTGGCCGAAGGTGACACGCTGGAGCAGCATGTGAGCGACACGCTGGTCGCAGGTGCGGGCCTCTGCGACCTGCCCGCCACGCGCGCTGTGGTCGAAGGTGCGCCCGAAGCCATTACCTGGCTGCGTGCGCTGGGCGTGGCCTTTTCCGAAGACGCCGGCCACCCCGGCGAGCTGCACCTGACCCGCGAGGGCGGCCACAGCCAGCGCCGCATCGTGCATGCGGCCGACGCCACCGGCGCTGCCGTGCAGCGCACGCTGATGGAACAGGTCCGCAAGACGCCCGGCATCACGCTCTATGAGCACCACATGCTGGTCGACGTCATCACCGACCGGCATCTGAAACAACCCGGTAACCGCTGCCATGGTGCCTATGTGCTCGACACCGCCAGCGGCGAGGTGCTGACCTTCAGCGCCGGCCACACGATCCTGGCCACCGGCGGCGCGGGCAAGGTGTATCTCTATTCCACCAACCCCGACACCGCCACCGGCGACGGCATTGCCGCGGCCTGGCGCGCGGGCTGCCGCGTGGGCAACATGGAATTCATCCAGTTCCACCCGACCTGCCTCTACCACCCCGACGCCAAATCGTTTTTGATCACGGAAGCCGTGCGCGGCGAAGGCGGCAAGCTGCTGCTGCCGCCCTCAGCCGGGGGCGGGCGCTTCATGCCCGCGCATGACGCCCGCGCCGAGCTCGCGCCGCGCGACGTGGTGGCCCGCGCCATCGACTTTGAAATGAAAAAGCACGGCCTCGACTGTGTCTACCTGGACATCTCGCACCAGAGCCCGGCCTTTTTGCAGGAGCACTTCCCCAACATCCTCAAGCGCTGCCTTGAGCTCGGCATTGACATCACGCGCCAGCCCATCCCGGTGGTGCCGGCCGCGCACTACACCTGCGGCGGCGTGGTGACCGACCTGGCCGGACGCACCGATGTGGCGGGCCTCTATGCGGTTGGCGAAACCGCCTGCACCGGCCTGCACGGCGCCAATCGCCTGGCGAGCAATTCACTGGTGGAGTGCGTGGTGCTGGCGCGCGCCACGGCCCACGCCATCGAATCCCTGGCACCCGCCGAAGTCCCCGCCCTGCCCGCCTGGGACGAAAGCCAGGTCACCGATGCCGACGAGGCCGTGGTGATCTCGCACAACTGGGACGAGCTGCGCCGCTTCATGTGGAACTACGTGGGCATCGTGCGCACCACCAAGCGGCTCGAGCGTGCGGCGCACCGCATCGCCCTGCTCAACGCGGAGATCCAGGAGTTCTATGCCAACTTTCGCGTCACACGCGACTTGCTGGAGCTGCGCAACCTGGTGCAGGTGGCGGATCTGATCGTCCGCTCGGCGCACGGCCGGCACGAAAGCCGCGGCCTGCATTTCAGCCGCGACTTCCCAGGCACCGCTGAACAGGCCATTCCTACCGTGCTGGTACCGCCCGGAAGTTAATCTTTCCCGAATCCTCTTTATCCGTTTCTTGCCACTTTTTATTCAGAACCCACATGCCTCACCTGATCGTTGAATACTCCAGCAACCTGGCCGGCTTTCCCAGGGCCGAAGCGCTTCAGGCGCTGAACCAGGCCGTCGCCGGCAGCCCTGAAATACAGGATGAATCCGACCTGAAGACCCGGCTGGTCGCGCTGGACGATTTTGAAATCGGCACGGCACCGGCCTCACGCGCTTTTGTTCATGCCCAGCTACGATTGCTGTCGGGCCGCAYGCCGGAAGCCAAGAAGGACCTGGGCGCGCGCATCGCTGACGTGCTGCGCCGCCTGACCCCGCGGCCAGCGGGCGTGATGGTGCAGCTGAGCGTGGAGATGGTGGACATGGACCGCGCTTCCTACGTCAAGGAAAAGCTTTAACGGTTTTATACGAGCCGGGCTCAGACAAGGGTCGCGCCTATCCAGCCCCTGAGGCTGTTCACAAAAGCCCAGGCCTCCACCGTTGCCAAGGCGTCGACCCGCACGACAGCTTCGCTGAGTCGGCCTTCCTGCAAGGCCAGCGCGCGCCCCACGCCCGGCAGCAGCCCGCAGGCCAGCGGCGGCGTGACCCAGCGGCCCGCCACCCGCATCGCGATGTTGCCGCGTGTGCATTCGGTGATCTCGCCCTCAGCATTCCAAAGCACGCTGTCAAACACGTCAGGTGCTGTGGGCGTGAAGGCGTCGTAATGCGCGCGGCGTGTTGTTTTAAAGCGCACAAATTCGCCGTGAGCCACCTCCAGCGGGCGGCGGGCCAGTTGCAGGCGCACCTGGGGCGGCGACGGCTCCATGGCATAAGCCTGGCCAGTGAAATTTCCACTGGCACCGAGCAGTAGCCGCACGCGCCAGAGGCCCTGCGGGTGCGCCTCGGCCAAGGCCTGCAGGCACGCATGGGCTTGCGTCGCATCCCATCGGTGGCCAAAGTGGGCAGCAGAAGCGGCCATGCGCGCCAGGTGCACATCCCTGTGGCGCAGCTGGCCGGCGTCCAGCGCCAGGGTTTCCAGAATCTCGAAGGGCATGCTGGCTCGCTCCAGAAAGGCCTGCTTGTGGTGCCACTCCTGCCATTCTCCTTCAGCCACGGAGCCCGAGGTGATGCCGCTGCCGATACCGCAGCAGGCCTGGGCGCCGCGCAGGCTGACGGTGCGGATCGGCACATTGAAAGTCGCCGCGCCGCCGGGTTGCACCACGCCGATGGCCCCGCAATACACGCCGCGCGGCCCGGCTTCCAGTTCACGAATAGCCTGCATGGCGTGCACCTTGGGTGCGCCGGTGATCGAACCGCAGGGAAACAGCGCGGCAAACACCTCGGCCAGGCTACAGCCGGGCCGCGTGCGCGCCTCAACGTCGGAGGTCATCTGCCATACCGCAGGCAGCGCCTCGATGTGAAACAGGCGCGGCACGCGCACGCTGAAAGGCTCGGCGATGCGCGACAGGTCATTGCGAAGCAGGTCCACGATCATCACGTTTTCGGCACGCTCCTTGACTGACGTTCGCAGCGTCTCGGCCTGGGCGGCGTCACTCTCGGGGGTCGTGCCGCGCGGCGCCGTGCCTTTCATCGGCCGTGTCAAAAGCTGGCCGTCGCGCCAGTCAAAAAACAACTCGGGCGACACCGACAAGATCTGCTCATCACCCGTATCCAGGAAGGCCGCATAACCGCCGGGCTGCGCGCGCTGCAGGGCGCCAAACAAGGCATGGGCCGGCGCGGCATTCTGGCCTGCCGGCAGCCGGCCAGTCATCTGGGCCGTGAAGTTAACCTGGTAGTACGCGCCGTTGGCAATCGCCCGTTGCAATGTGTCGAGCGCCTCGTCAAAAGCCGGGCGATCCAGCCCCGGTTGCCATTGCACCTGCACATCGGCGCCTGGCACGGTCTGTGGCCATGGCAAGGCTTCGTCATATACCGCAAACCAGGCTAGCGGCCCGTCCGCATCGTGCGCGGCCAGCGCAGCGTCAAAAGCCGGTGCGGCTTCATAACGCAGGTAACCCACACACCAGGCGCCCTGCGCGGCAGCGGCCTGCACGGCATCCAGCACCGGCCGTACCTCATCGAGCGTGCGCGCCACCAGTACCGCACGCGGCGCACCAAAGGCACGGCGCAGGCGCGGGGCTGTATTGTCATGCGGGTCTGAAAAATCAATGCATGCGGTAATAGGGGTCATTCAGGCCTCTAACGCATACCTGGCGGGCGCAAGCAGCTATCAAAACAGTAGCATCTAGGTGCCGGAACCCGGCGTCAGGCCGCACCGATATGCGGCACCAGGCCTGCGGTGGGCCGGCCGTTTTTCAGGGCGGCGGTGAAAGCCAGCATGCGGTCAATCGGCAGCCGGGCACGCAATCCCAGCGCGGGGTCAATCTTCACCTCATGCGCACCGGTTTCCAGCACATGAGCCAAACCGGCCAGGCCATTCATGGCCATCCACGGGCAGTGCGCGCAGCTTTTGCAGGTGGCGCTGTTGCCGGCGGTCGGCGCTTCAATAAACACTTTACCGGGGTTGAGCGTGCGCAGCTTGTGCAGCATGCCGTTGTCGGTCGCCACAATGAATTCGCGCGCGTCCATCTCACGCGCCGCCTTCAAAATTCCCGAAGTTGAGCCCACCGCATCGGCCAGCGCCACCACATCCGCAGGGGACTCGGGGTGCACCAGCACTTTTGCGCCGGGGTGCTCTTTTTTCAGGGCCTGCAGTTCAAAGGCCTTGAATTCGTCGTGCACGATGCAGGCGCCATTCCAGAACACCATGTCGGCACCGGTTTCGCGCTGGATGTAGCTGCCCAAGTGCCGGTCGGGCGCCCAGAGGATTTTTTGGCCCTGGTCTTTGAGCGCACGCACGATGTCGAGCGCGCAGCTGGATGTCACCACCCAGTCTGCCCGCGCCTTCACAGCGGCACTGGTGTTGGCATACACCACCACCGCGCGGTCCGGGTGGGCATCGCAAAACGCGCTGAATTCATCCACCGGGCAGCCCAAATCAAGCGAACAGGTCGCGTCGGCCAGGTCCTGCAGGTCGGGGTGTACGTAGTAGTGCGATACCATGACGGCGTTGCGGGCCTTGAGCAGTTCGCGGATGCGGGCCTTCAGCACGGTGCGCTCGGCCTGCGTGGGCTCGGCCGGCACAYGGGCCCAAGCCTGGTGCGTGCTGCAAGCCGCGCCCTCGGGCTGCTCGTAGTCCACACGGATGACGGGCAAAACCACGCTCATGCCGCCACCGTGCTCTCGGCGTCAAAGCGCATGGAAAAATCAATCGCCCGCACGTCCTTGGTCAGGGTGCCGATGGAAATCCGGTCTACACCGGTTTCGGCCAGGGTGCGCAGGCCCTCCAGGGTGACACCGCCCGAAATTTCCAGAATCGCTCGCCCGTTGTTGATGCGCACGGCTTCTTTCAGGTCGGGCAGGCTCATGTTGTCGAGCAGCACCATGCGCGCACCGGCATTCAGCGCCTGCGCCAGCTCGTCCAGGTTCTCGACCTCAATCTCCACAAAATCGGCCTGCGCGGCGACATCAGCGGCGCGTGCCAGCACCTGCGCAATGCCGCCCGCGGCCGCGATGTGGTTTTCCTTGATGAGCACGGCGTCGTACAAACCCACCCGGTGGTTGGTTCCGCCGCCCGCGGCAACCGCGTACTTCTGCGCCAGCCGCAGGCCGGGAAGAGTTTTGCGCGTGTCCACGATAGCGGCCCGCGTGCCTTTCACGATGTCAACATAAACAGCCGTTTTACTCGCAACGGCGCTTAACAGCTGTAAAAAATTGAGGGCTGTGCGTTCAGCCGACAGCAGGGCACGGGCCAGCCCGCGCACCTCAAACACCACCTGGCCGGCTTCGCAGCGCTCGCCATCCAGCACATGCCATACCAGTTGGGCCTCCGGGTCCAGCTGCCGCATCGTGGCTTCGACCCAGGCGCTGCCACACACCACTGCGCTTTCACGTGCCACCACCTGCGCCCGTGCCTGGCGGGTCGGGTCAATCAGCGCTGCGGTCAGGTCGCCGCTGCCGATGTCCTCGGCCAGCGCGCGTGCCGCATCCGCCCGGGCCAAGGCGCCCAGCGCTTCAGTCGTGAAATCAAATGACTTTTTCATAAGTAATCTAAGAAAGAAACCGCGCAGTACCCTGCACTAAACTATTGAGTAGACCTCAAAACTGCCGCGAATGTTACAGCGCCCCTGCCGCTGCCCGCCGCCGGCCCCCTTTCGCCCACCCCGGCGTTTTCCTTTTGCCTGAGTACACCCTCCACACACCATGTTCAGAACACTGCTCAAGTCCAAGATTCACCGCGCTGCGGTGACCCACTGCGAACTCAACTACGAAGGCTCCTGCGCCATCGACGAAGACCTGCTGGATGCCGCCAACATCGCCGAGAACGAACAGGTGCACATCTGGAACATCAACAACGGTGAACGCTTTATCACCTACGCCATCCGCGCTGAGCGCGGCAGCCGCATCATCTCGGTCAATGGTTCCGCCGCGCGGCGGGCTGCCGTGGGCGACCTGGTCATCATTGCGGCGTTTGCGCAGGTGCATGAAGAGCATGTCGCGGGCTTCAGCCCCAAGCTGGTGTTCGTCAATCCGGACAACCGCATCAAGGAGGAGCGCTCGACCATTCCGGTCCAGAAGCCCTGACCCGCACCCGACTCGCGCTTTAGCAC
>NZ_JBFUCA010000212.1:0-6763 GCF_056405475.1 Polaromonas sp. P1_G4 | reverse complement strand
GGAATGAAACCCCATCTGCAGATCATCGAGGGCCAGTCCCACAGCGCGCTGGCGGCATGTGATGTAACGCTGATAGCGAGTGGCACCGCCACGCTGGAGGCGGCGCTTTTCAAGCGGCCCATGGTGATCGCCTACAACATGAACTGGCTGTCATGGCAAATCATGCGGCGCAAGAAATTGCAGCCATGGGTGGGCCTGCCCAATATCCTCTGCCGGGAGTTTGTCGTTCCGGAGCTGCTGCAGGACGCGGCCACGCCTGAGGCGCTGGCAGCGGAAGTGCTGAAATGGGTTGACGCAAAGTCTTCGGCACCTGACAAAATAGCGGCTGTAGAACAACGATTTACCGCGCTGCATGCGGAACTGCAGCGGGACACTTCAAAACTGGCGACAGATGCGATCCAGCAAATTCTTGAAAGCTGAGCAAACACCCTTGTCATGGGATACGCCTGGCCTTGTGGCTGGCGTGGACGAAGCTGGCCGGGGACCATTGATGGGCCCGGTGGTCGCGGCCGCCGTCATTCTTGATGAGCTCAATCCCATTCAGGGGCTGGCCGACTCCAAGAAGCTCACGGCCTTGCGCCGCGAAAAACTCTATGACGAAATCCGCGCCAAGGCACTGTGCTGCTCGATTGCGCTGGCAACCGCCGAGGAGATCGACAGCATCAACATCCTGCAGGCTACTTTACTGGCCATGCGGCGCGCGGTGGAAGGCCTGCGCCTCAAGCCCAACAAGGTGCTGGTCGACGGCAACCGGCTGCCAACACTGGTGATCCTGTCCGAGGCCATTGTGGGTGGTGACGCGCTGGTGCCTTCGATTTCCGCAGCGTCGATTCTGGCCAAGGTTTACCGCGACCGTTGGTGCGCGGAGTTCCATCTTGAGTATCCCCAGTACGGGTTTGCCGACCATAAAGGGTACGGCACGGCCGAACATCTGGCTGCGTTGCGCGAACACGGCGCCTGTCCCCAGCATCGCAGGTCCTTTGCGCCGGTGGCTGAGGTCTTGCGGTGAGTTCCGGCTTCTCCGGATCCTCCGGCTCCGCCACGTACATCACTTCGCGCGACAACCCCCTGATCAAGGACCTGCGCAAGCTCTCGCAGGACAGCACCGCGTACCGCAAACAGGGGCGCGTCTGGCTGGAGGGGGACCATTTATGCCGTGCAGCGCTGGCGCGCGGCCTGCAGCCTGCCATCGCCGTTTTTTGTGAATCATTTTGGTCTGCAAGCCAATCTGAATGGGCGCAAGCAGCTATCAAAAACATAGTAATTTCCGATGCACTGCTGCCGGAAATCAGCGGCCTGGAGTCACCCGCTCGCATGGGTTTTGTGCTGGATTTGCCGGCGCCCGCCAGCCCGCAACCCCATGCAGCCTCGGTCATCCTGGACCGTGTGCAGGATGCCGGCAACGTGGGCTCCATCCTGCGCAGCGCAGCGGCCTTTGGCTTTGGCCAGGTTCTTGCCCTCAGGGGTACGGCGGCGCTCTGGTCGCCCAAAGTGCTGCGTGCCGGTATGGGTGCCCACTTTGCACTGCAACTGGTGGAAGGCCTGGAGCCCGAGGCTCTGGCAGCATTGACCGTGCCCATCGTTGTCACCAGCTCGCACCAAGGCAGCTTTTTGCATCAGCAGAAGTTGCCTGTGCCGTGTGCATGGGCCATGGGCCACGAAGGGCAGGGCGTTAGCGACGACCTCATGAGCCGGGCGGCGCTCAAGATCCGCATCGACCAACCGGGGGGCGAGGAGTCGCTTAATGTGGCAGCCGCGGCCGCAATTTGCCTGTACGCAAGTTCGCTGAAGATATAGACCCACCCCCGTCCAGGCTCACTGCGTGTAGCCCGTTCCCCCCTTCCGGGGGGCGGCGCCTGGGGCTGGCAAAGCCGAACCCGCGGCCCCCACTGGTGAAATACTCCCCTGCATTCGCCCTGAATCTTCAAGCCAGCATGAGCCGCGGAACCGGCTCTGCCGGGCCGTAGGGCGGGCAGCCCCCTCGGGGGGCAGGGAGCTACACGAAGTGAGCGACCGTGGGGGCCACATCCCTAGGCTATAATCAAGGGCTTTTCAAAACACAGCTTCGCCCGAGCGCAGACAAAGCAAACACCCTCACAAAAGCAGCCAACTAAGGCAGCCAGCAAGAGTCTCCCTGAGACGTTTCTTGTGCACGCTTGGGCGAACCGTAACCAACTCGGAGAACCCAGTGCTTTTGTCTCTACAGGGATCACGCGAAAAATCCCCACACGCCATACTGGCGCTCGCAGACGGCACGGTCTTTATCGGCAATTCCATTGGAGCCGCAGGCTCCACAGTCGGCGAGGTGGTGTTCAACACCGCCATGACCGGCTATCAGGAAATCCTCACGGATCCGAGCTACTGCCAGCAGATCGTCACCCTCACGTACCCGCACATCGGCAACTACGGCATCAATGCCGAAGACGTCGAAGCTGAAAAAGTCCACGCGGCCGGCCTGATCATCAAGGACCTGCCGCTGCTGGCCTCGAATTTCCGCATGACCATGACCTTGTCCGAATACCTGGTCAAGGAAAACACGGTAGCCATCGCCGGCATAGACACCCGGCAGCTCACACGCCACCTGCGCACCAAGGGCGCGCAAAACGGCTGCATCCTGGCACTGCCTGCGGGCGAAGAAGTCAGTCAGCCCGCGATCGAAAAGGCCGTTGCGGCCGCGCGCGGCGCCCCCAGCATGGCCGGGCTCGACCTGGCCAAGGTCGTCTCGGTCAAGCAAACCTACGAATGGACGCAGACCGAATGGAAACTCGGCGCGGGTTATGGCGTGCAAATCACGCCCAAATTCCACGTCGTGGCTTTTGACTTCGGCGTGAAGAAAAACATCCTGCGCATGATGGCCGAGCGCGGTGCGCGCATCACCGTGGTGCCGGCACAAACGCCAGCTGCCGACGTGCTCAAGCTCAAACCCGACGGCATCTTCCTGGCCAATGGCCCGGGCGACCCTGAGCCTTGTGACTACGCGATTGCGGCGGTGCGTGAACTCATTGAGACCGGCATCCCGACTTTCGGYATCTGCCTGGGCCACCAGATCATGGCGCTGGCCAGCGGCGCGAAGACCTTCAAGATGAAGTTCGGCCACCACGGTGCCAACCACCCGGTGAAAGACCTGGACAACGGCCGCGTCAGCATCACCAGCCAGAACCACGGTTTTGCGGTGGATGAAAAAAGCCTGCCCGCCAACCTGCGGCCCACGCACATCAGCCTGTTTGACGGCACGTTGCAAGGCCTGGCCCGCACCGATAAGCCGGCGTTTTGCTTTCAGGGTCACCCGGAAGCCTCGCCTGGCCCGCACGATATTTCGTATCTGTTTGATCGTTTCACAGCCCTCATGGAACAGCATGGAGGGAACAAATAATGCCAAAACGTACAGACATCAAATCCGTCCTCATCATCGGCGCCGGCCCCATCATCATCGGCCAGGCTTGCGAGTTCGACTACTCCGGCGTGCAGGCCTGCAAGGCGCTGCGCGAAGAGGGCTACAAGGTCATCCTGATCAACAGCAACCCCGCCACGATCATGACCGACCCGGCGACCGCCGACGTCACCTACATTGAGCCCATCACCTGGCAGACAGTCGAAAAAATCATCGCCAAGGAACGCCCTGACGCCATCCTGCCGACCATGGGCGGACAGACTGCGCTCAACTGCGCGCTCGACCTCTGGCACAACGGCGTGCTCGACAAGTACAAGGTCGAGCTGATTGGCGCCAAGCCCGAAGCCATCGACAAGGCCGAAGACCGCCTGAAATTCAAGGACGCGATGACTAAGATCGGTTTGGGCTCAGCCCGCTCCGGCATTGCGCACAGCATGGATGAAGCCTGGGCAGTCCAGAAAACCGTTGGTTTCCCGACCGTGATCCGCCCAAGCTTCACGCTGGGCGGCACCGGCGGCGGCATCGCCTACAACTCCGAAGAATTCGAAGTGATCTGCAAACGCGGCCTCGAAGCTTCGCCCACCAATGAGCTGCTGATTGAAGAATCGCTGCTCGGCTGGAAAGAGTACGAGATGGAAGTCGTGCGCGACACCGCCGACAACTGCATCATCGTCTGCTCCATTGAAAATCTGGACCCGATGGGCGTGCACACCGGTGACTCGATCACCGTGGCACCGGCCCAGACGCTGACTGACAAGGAATACCAGATACTGCGTAACGCCTCGCTGGCTGTGCTGCGGGAAATCGGCGTGGATACCGGTGGTTCCAACGTGCAGTTCTCCATCAACCCGGTCGACGGCCGTATGGTCGTGATCGAGATGAACCCGCGCGTCTCGCGCTCATCGGCGCTGGCCTCCAAGGCCACGGGTTTCCCGATTGCCAAGGTCGCGGCCAAGTTGGCGGTGGGCTACACGCTCGACGAGCTGCGTAACGAAATCACGGGCGGCGCAACCCCAGCGAGCTTCGAGCCCAGCATCGACTACGTCGTCACGAAGATTCCGCGTTTCRCGTTCGAGAAATTCCCGGCTGCTGATTCGCGCCTGACCACGCAGATGAAGTCTGTGGGTGAGGTGATGGCCATGGGCCGCACTTTCCAGGAGTCCTTCCAGAAAGCGCTGCGCGGCCTGGAAGTCGGCGTCGACGGCATGAACGAGAAGACGCAAGACCGTGAAGTGCTTGAGAAAGAACTCGGCGCGCCCGGCCCCGACCGCATCTGGTATGTGGGTGACGCGTTTGCGCTGGGCATGAGCGTCGATGAAGTCTTTGCGCTCACCAAGATCGACCCGTGGTTTCTCGTGCAGATCGAGCAGATCGTCAAGATAGAACTTGAACTCGAAACCACCTCGCTCGACAAGATCGACGCCGTCACGCTGCGTGCGCTGAAGCAAAAAGGCTTCTCCGACCGCCGACTGGCCAAGCAGCTCAAGACCACCGACACGGCCATTCGCGAAAAGCGCCGTGCGCTGGGCGTGCGTCCGGTCTACAAGCGCGTGGACACCTGTGCCGCCGAGTTTGCCACCAACACCGCCTACATGTATTCGACCTATGAGGCCGAAGGCAGCGAGTGCGAAGCCGCTCCGACCGACAAGAAAAAAATCATGGTCCTCGGCGGCGGGCCCAACCGCATCGGGCAGGGCATCGAGTTTGACTACTGCTGCGTGCACGCGGCGTTGGCCATGCGCGAAGACGGCTACGAGACCATCATGGTCAACTGCAACCCTGAAACCGTCTCGACCGACTACGACACCTCGGACCGCCTCTATTTCGAATCGCTGACGCTCGAAGACGTGCTCGAAATTGTCGACAAGGAAAAACCGTTGGGCGTGATCGTCCAGTACGGCGGCCAGACGCCTTTGAAGCTGGCGCTGGATCTGGAAGCGAACGGCGTGCCCATCATCGGCACTTCGCCCGACATGATTGACGCGGCGGAAGACCGCGAGCGCTTCCAGAAGCTGCTGCACGAGTTGAAGCTGCGCCAGCCGCCCAACGCCACGGCGCGCACCGAGCCCGAAGCGCTTGAAAAAGCCGCTGCGCTGGGTTACCCCCTGGTTGTGCGCCCCAGTTATGTCCTGGGCGGCCGTGCCATGGAGATCGTGCACGAGCAGCGTGACCTTGAGCGCTACATGCGCGAGGCTGTCAAGGTCAGCCATGACTCGCCAGTACTGCTGGATCGCTTCCTGAACGACGCCATCGAGTGCGACGTCGATTGCCTGCGTGACCCCGAAGGCCGCACTTTCATCGGGGGCGTGATGGAGCACATCGAGCAGGCCGGCGTGCACAGCGGCGACTCCGCGTGCTCTTTGCCGCCATATTCCCTGAGCGCGGAAACCGTCACCGAAATCAAGCGCCAGACCGCCGCGATGGCCGAGGCACTGACGGTGGTGGGTCTCATGAACGTGCAGTTCGCGATCCAGAACATTGACGGCAAAGACGTCATCTACGTGCTGGAAGTCAACCCGCGTGCCTCGCGCACGGTACCCTTTGTCAGCAAGGCCACCGGAATCCAGCTGGCCAAAGTGGCAGCACGTTGCATGGTGGGCCAGTCGCTGGCTTCGCAGGGCATCAAGGACGAAGTCACACCGCCTTACTTCAGTGTCAAGGAAGCGGTGTTCCCCTTCGTCAAGTTCCCCGGCGTGGACACGATTCTCGGCCCCGAGATGAAATCCACCGGCGAAGTCATGGGCGTGGGCAAGACTTTCGGCGAAGCCTTCGTGAAGTCCCAGCTCGGCGCGGGCACCAAGCTGCCGACCTCCGGCAAGGTGTTCCTCACCGTCAAGAACAATGACAAGCCGCGTGCCGTGGAAGTCGCGCGCAAGCTGGCGGCCCTGAAGTTTGAAATCGTGGCCACCAAAGGCACTGCGGCCGCCATCCAGGCCGCGGGTATCGCCTGCACTGTGGTCAACAAGGTCACCGAGGGCCGGCCGCACGTGGTGGACATGATCAAGAACAACGAAATCGCCCTGGTCATTAACACGGTGGAAGAGCGGCGCAACGCGATTACCGATTCGCGCCAGATCCGCACCTCGGCGCTGCTGGCCCGTGTGACGACGTACACCACCATTGCCGGCGCCGAAGCGGCCGTGGAGGGCATGAAGTACCTGGATAACCTGCCGGTTTATTCCGTGCAGGAGTTGCATGCGCAGCTAGGCTGACAGCCTGACGCCCCGGGTTTTTTCCGGATTTCAGCAGATCCGATTTGCATTAAACTTGTTTGATTGAAACTTTGGATTCAAGCGCCGCCGCCAGGTGACTGGTGGCGGTTTCGCTTTTGAGAGGAGCAAAAACATGGCAACCATTCCCATTACCAAGCGT